>JAVCCF010000121.1 GCA_030765625.1 Candidatus Tenebribacter burtonii | reverse complement strand
TGTTCTATGTTTTTATGTACTCTTTATGAAAATTAAAATAATTTCCTGCTATAATTCACGTTAGCGTGCTTTGAAAATTATCTCCCTTTACTATAGACAACTTAATTACTTTGATGGAATAGTTAACTGAAACCAGATATGTAGATCTAGCATAAAAATATTATGCAAAAATCATTTTTTATTCTTTCCATTTTTTTCATAAGATCCTCCTAATTAATTTGTTAAATTACAATTTTAAATAACTACATTAAAGATTTAATTATTTTAAAAGTTAAAGCAATAGTTTGGTTCATCCGAATCTACGAAAATACAATTTCATATACCCTTCCATACAAAAAATACCAGTTAGTAATAAATTATTATAAAAGTTTTGTGTCTGTGGAATCACTCTGTTCAATAATTAAATTCGAAATTTACATTCAGCTCTTTCAATTTTAAATATTAACACGTTAATAATCTCTTTATCCACTTTGCAAAATATTAATAATAATTAACTGCTGTCAAATATATTATTTTATTATTATTATAGTATTCTTTTACAAATAGTTTCTGCTTACCTGTTTTATCTCACAGATTTTTCGTATTGCCTCTATCTATAGCCTTCATTAGCAAGCAAATCTGCTTCATTTCTTCTAACAAATTAGTTCGAACTGAGGAGGTTTTGGGGTCCCCAATGCACTTAATTTTCTTATCTATACTTATCCAGCAACTACTTAGTTTCAATAATTTTGGAAATAATATCCCTGTATAAGATTACATCTAGACAGCTATTTATCAATCCTCTTTGCAGTTCTTTTTTTGGGGGAGCTCTGTTTTGAAGATAACTGCTCTTCAATTTCTTCAATGGTGTAAATCCTTCGAGAAGGTGAATCTAATCATTTATCTATATCTTTTTTTCGAAAAACAATGGTTTTTCCTATTTTTGTATGTGGGATTTTCTTCTTACTTGTTAATTGGTATAAACTAGCTTTACTCATTCTAAGATATTCAGCACACTCTCTTACATTCATATAAGGAGATTGATTTCTTATAGCCAAATCGTATTCAGAATCGACGTTTGAAAAACTATCTATACTATATGCAATTCTTAATTTATCTTCGATCTGTGGAATTTTCTCCTTAATCTCAGTGTAAAACTCACTGTCGATATATACAGGTTTCTTAATATTTTTAATATCCTTAATTTTTATGGATTCATTTTCGCTATCAGTCAACCAAAGAGGAGGAATAATTATGTATTTTGGATGTATTCTGAATTTGTCTGTATGATGGGAAAAACCTTCTGTAAAAATGTAACCAAACTCTTGCCAAAGCTTAACAATATTGGTAAGACTAAAAAGTGGTTTCTTATTTCCCAATAAACCTTTATTCATGAATTTTCTAATCTCTAATGTAAAAATAGTTTCATTTCTTAAACTTCTCGAATAATCAATAACTATTAGATAAACTTGAAACAAGCATGTAAATTAATGTTGTAATGAAATACCCTGGATTTTGGATATTGTGCTAATAATAGTGTGCAGTTGAAGGTAATCTTGATCATCCATTTTCTCGTCTATGAGTTTCAAGTTGCATCCCTTCATAAATTTGAACTTTTCATAGGTTGATCTTGCTTCAGAATAGCTGTTTGGATGTTCTAATGGGCTTAAATAAACTTTGCTGCCTATTTTATCATCTGCTTCGTATATTGTTAATTTTAATGGGTTCTTCTTTTGAATCACAATCCATTGAGATATAAAATCAGTTAATTTTCCTAAATACGATCTATCATTGTTCATTTGTACCTCGCTATTCATTAAAATATTCGTCTAATTTATCCATTGCCGAATCCTGTATCGATTCTGCAATGTGGATGTACTTCATTGTGGTTTTAATATTCTTATGTCCCATCAAACGGGATATTGTATAAACCTTCTCTCTTTTAAAAGCCAATAGAATCCCAAATGTGTGTCTGGAACAATGAAAAGTGAGTTTCCTTGTGATACCTGCACTTCTAATCCATTCTTTTAAACTTGTAGATAATCTCCCTCCAGTAGGAATGCTAAAAATTCTTTTTTCTTTTGTTTTAGTCCTTTGCTCAATCACAATATCGGAAGCAATTTTGTTAAGCTTTAAGCGTACAATTTGTCTTGTTTTTTTCTGTCGAAAAAATAGAAATTTGCTAATAGAACCTTTAACTTCAAAATCTCTTACATCATCAAAAACTATTTTGTTAAGATCGGAAAGACGTAGCCCCATAAAACAAGAAAATAAAAAACCATTCTTAATTTGATAATATTTACATGGAGTATCAATTAGCTTCTTTACCTCATCAATAAATAGAAATTCTATTTCAGGATCATCATATTTTATTTTAATACCTTGAGCAGGATGATGATCAATCCGGCCATCAATCAACGCTTGGTTAATAACTGCTTTAAATGCCACAAGATAGTGATGAGCAGTGTGAGCTTTAACATTCAAATTCTGCAAATATTCTTTGTATCCTTTACAAATATCTCTTGAAAGTTCTTTGAAGGATAGCTTGTCCGCATTTATATAATCAAGGAAATTATTGTAGGATACAGAATAGTTATAATCGGAACGAGATGCAGCTTGATCTGAAAAAAATTTTAAAAAATCGTCTTCATCAATAAAGGAGTCTATAGATTTAAGCTCAATGCCTGTATTTAACTCGTACAATTCTCTTTCTTTTTTATCTCTATATAATTTAGCTTTTAGAAGTTCGTTATCATTCTTAATTTTACTTCTTCTATCACCATTAACATACAACTTAAGAGTTTGTCTTTGTCTTTTTCCTTTATTCACATAATCGAGATAAAGGCTATAAATACCATCACCATTTATTCTAGCTCTGATCTTTATTTTATATCCGCTATTAATTTTGTTTAGCTGATCAATAAATTTTGGATTAGAATTACCCATATTCTTTCCTTTTTATTTCTGTCTCACGTGACGCTCACGTGACAGATTTTGTCAAGAAATAACAAATATTGGCAATTATTGACAAATATGAGAAAAGTTAACCTGAAGAAAGTAGTAATACGTAAATGCTCGTATTAAAAGAAAAAGCCGCTCGCAAGCGGCTGTATAAACTGGTGGAGCATAGCGGGCTCGAACCGCTGACCTCATGACTGCCAGTCATGCGCTCTCCCAACTGAGCTAATGCCCCAATAAATTTCGAATTTTGGAATCTCCTTTTTACCGTCAAGAATTTTCTGTTTACTCATTCCAATTAATATTTATTTGAAAAAAACTTTACTCGAAGAACAAAAAAAAATAATTGGTGACTGTTTGAAATGATGGAGGACAAATGCGAAAATTTATTTTTATAATATTGATATTGGCAACTGGAATTCTTTTATTAGCACAAAATAGTTTAATTTTGGATATCAAAATAATTGGGAATGAGAATATTGAAACAGAATTGATCCGCTCTCTTATTTTAATTGAAGTTGGCGAAAATTATAAACCTGATGACATCTCTGAATCAATTAATAATCTTTATCAGCTTGGTGTTTTCCAAGATATCCAAATTGAAAAAGAAGAACTTCCACAAGGTCTTTCTATTTCAATATTTGTAGAGGAATATCCCATAGTAGAAGAGATTAAAATTTCCAAGAATAAAAAAATATCAGATAAAAATATTCAAGATAAGATCAATTTAAAAAAAGGAAGCTACTGGTCACCATTTCTGGCTGCTGAAGTAAGAAAAACTATTATTGATGAATATAAAACAAAAGGATATCATTTAGCTGATGTTGAATACAAAATTGAAAAGTTAGATGGAAATCACATTACTGTTCTCTTGGATATTGATGAAGGTTCTAAAGTAGCAATTAAAAGTATTAAGATCCATGGTAATAAAGAAATACGATCTAAAACTCTTCTCGGAAAAATTAAAACAAAAAAAGCAAGTCTTTTCAGATCTGGTAAGTTCGAACAAGAAAAATTTGATGAAGATCTTAACATCTTGATCAACTATTATAATAAAAAGGGATTTATCGATGCCCGAATTATTTCATGGGACAAAAAATTAGTCGAAAATACCTTTGTTATCAATATCTATCTTGTAGAGGGAAATCAATTTTTCTTTGGTGATATTTTTGTCGAAGGAAATGAACGGTTTACAGATGAGCTTATAATATCTCAATTTAAATTTAAAGATGAAGAAGTATTTAATCTTGAAAAATTCAATATACAACTTGGCTCAGTTACGAATATGTATTACGAAGAAGGCTACATTTATGCCATTTTTAATCACGAACTAAAAAAATCTGACAAGATCATTAATATACAGTTAAATATTAACGAAAATAATAGAGCAAAAGTTAGAAAAATTTCAATTGCTGGGAACAGAAAAACAAAGGAGAAAGTTATTCGCAGGCAACTCGTAATCTTTCCCGGAGATTATTTCCAGCAATCCAAGATCATGAAAAGTCAGCAGAATATTTATAATATGGGCTTCTTTGAACCTGACCTACATTTAAGTAATCCCAATGTTATTAATCAAAATGGTGATGTTGATCTTGTAATAAACGTTAGTGATAAAGTTTCAGGAAGTGCCAATGGCGGTATCGCATTGAATAGCCAGGATGGTCTTGTGGGACAGCTTGCAATATCTCATAATAATTTACTCGGTAATTCTTGGCAAAGCGGTATTAAATGGGAATTTGGCAGTACAACATCAAATTTCAGTTTCAATTTCACAAATCCATATTTCCTGGATTCATCAACTTTGGTTGGTGCCGATATCTATCTTACAAATAAAGAGTGGGATACATATGAAGTAAAAACAAACGGCGGGTCTATTCGACTTGGACACCCACTCGGGTTCCTGAATTATTCCAAATTTGTAGCAAGTTATTCATACTACTCAAAGGAATACTCAATTTTAGATGGTAGAGAAGATGATGCATCGAACATCCTGAAAGATCTTGATGAAAGCGGCTGGCAGAACACAAGTTCAATCTCATTAAGTTTTTCAAGAGATCACAGGGACAATGTTTTCTTTCCTACTTCAGGTTCCAATTTTACTCTATATAATGAACTTGCAGGAGGACCGTTGCAAGGTGATTTCAACTTTTTCAAACAAATTGCACAGGTCAGCTGGTATACTAGAACTATCTGGAAACTTGCATTGAGAACAAAATGGCGTTTTGGATATATAACCGGATATAATGGGAAAGAAGCTCCACCAGATGAGAGATTTTACTTAGGCGGAACTGGAGCTGATGGGATACGGGGTTATGCTGATAGATCAATAGGCCCAACTGAAGGAGGTTTGAGAGAGATAATTTTTTCAACTGAATACAGTGCCCCAATTGGAAGCGACCAAATTGTGGGATTGTTATTTTTTGATACTGGAAATTGCTATAACAGATTGGAAGATTTCAATTTCTGGGACATGAAAAGCGGAGCTGGAATTGGAATTCGAATCCAAAGCCCGTTCGGTCTCATTGGATTTGATTATGCTCATAACTTTGAGGATAAATTGTGGGAACCTCACTTCCAGTTTGGTACAACTTTCTAAATAAATTATTAATAAAAATGCCCCGATTTCTCGGGGCTTTTTTATTGTCTTATGTTATTCAACTATCTCTAAAATAATTCCCATTTAGTCATTTTACGGATCTTTTTCACACGTTCCATTAATTCAATAGTTCTAGCGAGTTGTCTTTTATTTATATGCTTTATCAAACATTGTAAATGCCAGGAAACCATTCCATGAGCAGTCCATTGAATATAAATTGGTAATAATTCCAATTCCATTTTTGAAAGCGATCTGATTTTATTATAATTGTTAAGAAATACTTTCAAGAGATCAGTATCTAATCTATTATTTACAAAACAAAATCCATTAATTGTCATTCCAACTTCAAAGATCAGATCATCAGTACATACATCTTCAAAATCAATTAGAGCAATCAATTTATTCTCTTTGAATATTGTATTATCAGGAAAAATATCAGCATGGATAAGTCCTTGTGGAATAGAATTTCTTACATAGTTATTAAGAAATTTAGTTTGCTCTATAAAGTACTCAAATATTATGGGGTATTTGTATTTTGCGTTATCGAATTTCTTGATCAAGTCAAAACAATTATCGATATTTATTGTATTTTTTCTTTTAAATTTTCGCCAGTTTTGAAAGGAATTAAGTTTAGCTGATATTATCGCAATCTCTTTTACTGATTGTTTATTTAGCTGTGGAATCTCCCCCACGACAAAATCATAAATCACTATATTTTCTTTTTTTATTTCAGTTATATATTTGCCATTCTTATTCATTATGGGATATGCAGCTGGGAAATCATTTTTTTTGAGTTCGTTTAAAACCCTTATTTCATAATTGATTGAACTCAAATCTTGTTGGATATTGATCCTGAAAAGATAGTTACCTTTTGTTGTGGCTAATTTATAATTTCTATTGGCAAATCCATACGGCATTTTTTGATGTTTTATAACATCACCAACATTATAATTATCTAATATTTTTTTGATCTTTTCTAATGACATAATTTCATTTTTTCCAACTATTATTTTTTCTTTAATAATGTATTAAAATGAATTCTACAATAAGACACAAGGAAAATATTTTTTTCAGTCAAATCAGGATGTAAAAGTAAGTATACTACATTACACCTAAAATTATTATTTTATCATATAGAAAAATCTTGACGCTATAGAGCCGGATTTTTTTTGTTGCGATCGTCGTCGGGGCGTAGCGCAGTCCGGTTAGCGCACTGGTTTTGGGAACCAGGAGTCGGAGGTTCGAATCCTCTCGCCCCGACCAGTTTTTTATAAAATTGAAAAAGTGAAATAATTAAATGGGCGTGTAGCTCAGTTGGGAGAGCGCCTGCCTTACAAGCAGGTGGTCGGGGGTTCAAGTCCCTCCGCGCCCACCATTTAATTTTAGAAGAAAGAATTCTCGGGCGTGTAGCTCAGTTGGGAGAGCGCCTGCCTTACAAGCAGGTGGTCGGGGGTTCAAGTCCCTCCGCGCCCACCATATATTTTAAGCTGTTCGATTAATCGGACAGCTTTTTTTTTCTTAACATTAACAATACAATAAATTTTTGTCATTAATTATTTTCTTGACTCAAATTACCGCACAAAATAGTAAACATAGATGAAGGAAAAAAATGACTAGAAGAAAGAACTTTAATAACAATTTAATTGTTAAAAAATATTTGTATATTTTTTTATTAATAGGATTCGTATTATTGTTATTCTCGTTTAGTTATAATAGAATAAAAAAATTGGTAACAAATCCTCAGACGAAGAAGGATGAAATCTCAGTCCAGCAAAAACAAGAAGAAATTTCTGTTCTTGATGCAATAGTTCATGCGAAAAAATTGCTTAGTGTAACTGAGAACAATTACAAAAATTTTATTGGTGAAGACGCTATTTATGTTTCAATCGGAATAAACAGTTTAGAAATGGATCTCAATTATGCAAATATCATTATTACTGGACAAGTAGAATTAATTGGTGGAAAAATAATAAGCGGTGTAGAAAAGAACAATGGCAATAAACAAATACTTGAAATTGAAGATCCACACGATTTGCAAAAATATTTCGTTACTTTAAAATATATCAAACCTCAAAAAGAAACTAAGGTAAAAACTCAATTAGCCATAGTAGTAGATGATTTTGGAATACGAAATAATAAAGTATTCGATAATTTCTGCAGCCTGAATAATAATGTTACATTTGCAATTCTTCCAGATCAAAAGTTCTCAAAACAAGTAATGAACAAAGCTGCAGAAACTGGACATGAAACAATGATCCATATTCCAATGGAACCCGTTAGCTACCCGAAAAACAATCCCGGTCCCAATGCAATTTACGTACACTTGTCAGAAAAGGAGATAAAACGAAGAATGGAAAGTTATATAAAACAATTTCCACTATGCGTTGGTGCTAATAATCATATGGGATCATTCGCAACAACCGATGAGTTTGTGATGAGAACCGTTCTGCAAGTTTTGAAGAAGCATGAATTATATTTTGTAGATAGCCGTACATCTGTATCTTCTATAGCTTATGATGTTGCCAGAGAGATGATGATCCCAACTTGTGAAAATAAGTTGTTTCTAGATACACCAAGAATAACCGAGAAAACACTTGCAATAAAAATAAAGAAATTAGGACATTTAGCCATAGATAACAAAAAAATATTGGTAATAACTCATTGTGGTTCACAGAAAAAATATGAGTTTTTAAAAGAGTTTATAGAAAAAACTAAAAAACTTGATTTTGAATTAGTCCCAGTATCTGAATTATTCAAATCTAAGTTACCTGAAATAATATAGAAATAAAAGAAATGGAAATCATTAAAGCAATAATATTGGGAATAATTCAAGGATTAACCGAATTTTTACCTGTGTCAAGCTCAGGGCATCTCGTTCTTGCTGAACACTATTTAAATTTTAGTAATCCGGATATAGGCTTTGAAGTAATCTTACATCTTGGTTCGCTATTCGCAGTATTAATCTATTTCCGTAAAAATATTCTTTCTTTACTCAAATCACTTTTTTTATTTAAAAATAAAGAACGGGAACACACAAGAAACCGAAATACAATTTTTTATATAATTGTTGCTACAACTATTACCGGTATTTTTGGATTATATTTCGAAGATCAACTAACTAAAGCTTTCTCATCACTTTATATTCCAAGCTTTATGTTGATAGTTACAGGTTTTATCCTTTACCTTTCAGATAAAATCGAACCTGAAGGGATTAAAACTCATCAACTTGGAATTAAAAAATCTATAATAATAGGGTTGGCTCAGGCATTTGCAATACTCCCTGGAATTTCCCGTTCAGGGACAACTATTACTGTTGGAATCTTTGCTGGATTAGATAGAGAAGATGCCACCAGATTTTCTTTCATCCTTTCAATTCCCGCCATACTGGGAGCAAGCATCCTTAAATTTTCGAATATATTAAATATTGATAAGTCATTATGGCTATCATATATTCTTGGTACATTTGCTGCATTCATTTCCGGTTATGCAGTAATTTCTTTACTAATATCTATCGTAAAAAAACAAAAATTGAAATACTTTGCATATTATTGCTGGATTATTGCCATTATTACATTAATCCTTTATTTGAAGAATTAATATGCTGAAATCTCAAAGTATCCAACATTTTGAATTCTTAAGTAATTTCCATGATCAGAAGCCACAACCAGTTTACTATGTTTTTGGTCCGGAAAATTATCTCAAAGATATAGTTTTAAGTGAGATTTCAAAAAGATTTAAATCTCCTGGCTCTGAAGAATTCGATTCCATAATACTTCATGCTACAGATACAAATGCTGCTATGAACACTTTAGAACAACTCGAAATGATACCCTTCATGGCAAAGTTTCGGCTTGTTGTAATAAAGAATTTTGATTCAATGAAAGCTTCTGATAAAATGCTTATTGCTGAATATATCCAAAATCCTGTTCCAACATCAATTCTTGTTTTAACGGCTGAAAAGATTGATGAGCGAACAAAAGCAAATAAAATGATTTCGGGAAAAGCAATGAAGATCATTTGTCGCTCTCCTTATGATTCTGCTGGGATGCTTAAATGGTTAAATGCTGAAACCAGAGAAAAAGAAATATTTATGGATAATGATTCGAAGGAACTTTTTACAAGAAGTATTGAATTAAATTATCAATTTGCAGCAAATGAATTAGAAAAATTGATCATTTATACAAAAGGTAAAGGAAACATTACAATTGATGATGTGATAGAAACAGTAGGAAAATCTAGAACCAGTAAAGTTTTTGATCTTCAAAATGAGATCGGAAAGAGAAATTTGGAAAATTCTTTAACCATTTTAGAGAATATGATCACAAACAAAGAATCAGCAGTTTACATTATTTTAATGCTTTCACAATTCTTTTTAATCATTTGGAGAATTAAAGATCTTCAGCTAAATAATTTAAGTAACTCTGAGATAGAAAATAGATACATTCCAGATGTTTTTTTTAAATCAAAAAAAAAATACATTTCATATGCAAGTAATTATAAAAGCAGTACATTAAGAAAAATATTCTCTTTACTTCTGCAAGCTGATATCGATGCAAAATCTTTAAACATCAAAGATGAGATCATTTTAGAAATTCTAGTCTATAAAATATGTAAAAGCTAAAGGTATAATTAATGAACAGTATTTATCGAGCTGGATTCGTCTCAATCGTTGGAAAACCTAATGTTGGAAAATCGACTTTAATGAATAAATTATTGGGCGAGAAACTATCAATAATTTCCCCAAAACCACAAACTACAAGGCAACAGATAAAAGGTATAATTTCTGATGACAAAAGACAAATTATTTTAATGGATACTCCCGGGTTTGTTGAAGCAAGATATGAACTTCACAATAAAATGCTGGAGTATATTAATAATTCTTTGAATGATTCTGATATAATTATTTTTATGACCGATGCAAAAAAATTCCCAACTGATTATGATAAGCAAATATGTGAGAATTTAAAACGATTAAATGTCCCAAAAATTGCAATGTTAAATAAGATCGATCTTTCAGATGACATTACGGTTAATAAGAAAATTGAATTATTACAAGATTATAACTTCGAAAAAATTATTCCAATATCTGTTCTGAAAGCAACTGATTTAAATCCATTCTTAGATGAACTAACTAAATTACTTCCATTCAACCCTCCTTTCTATGCCACCGATGAAATTTCAGATATGCCAATGAGATTCTTTGCACAAGAAATTATCCGTGAACAGATATTTCTGAATTACGATGAGGAAATACCTTACGCTTCTACTGTTGTTGTAGAACAATATCATGATTTTCCTAATAAACTGATTATCGCTGCTAATATCTGGTTGGAGAAAAAATCTCAAAAGCCGATCTTAATCGGGAAAAATGGGATAAAGATCAAGACAATGCGGATTGCAGCTGAGAAGGAGATTCACAAGATTGTTGAAAAGAGAGTAAAAATTGATCTATGGATAAAGATCAAACCTAACTGGCGCAAAAAACAGAATGCTTTAAAAGAATTTGGATATAGATAATTTTGGATATTTCAAGGTCGTAACCATGTGTGAATTTGTGCTAATAAAAAGAATAAAAAATATTTGACATCAATACAACGCAAAAATTATTTGTTAACTCCATTTAGGAGGATTAGCTCTAATTGGTAAGACAGCGGTCTTGAAAACCGCCGGGCTTAGCCCTTGGGGGTTCGAGTCCCTCATCCTCCGCCAGAATTATAGATGTGGAGAGGTGACCGAGTTGGTTGAAGGTGTGCGCCTGCTAAGCGTATGTAGGAGAAATCTTACCGAGGGTTCGAATCCCTCCCTCTCCGCCAGCTATTATTTATAGATCTTTTGGGCCGTCGACAAGCGGTAAGTCACATGGTTTTGGTCCATGCATTCAGGGGTTCGAATCCTCTCGGCCCAACCATTAAAGCCATCGGGTAATACCTGATGGCTTTTTATTTTGTTAAAAAAACAAATTGACCTCTTTTCCTTTTTTTCTATTCTTTGTTAAATATAATTATTTTCAAAACAAAATTCTGGAAAGCGAAGGGAAAATAATGAAACAGAAGAGATTGCTGATCGTTGAGGATGAAAGGATCATTGCTGAAGATTTAAAAAGAATTTTAATACAATTTAACTATCATGTTATTGATATTATTTCTCATGGAGAACACGTTATTGAACGCTATGAGAAATTAAAACCTGACCTGATCTTGATGGACATTATGTTGGCTGGTGAGCTCAACGGAATAGAAGTTGCCAGTAAAATTAAAGAAAATTACAATATCCCAATAATATATTTAACTGCCTATGCAAACGGATCCATTTTGAATAGTGCAAAAGTTACTGAACCATTTGGTTATTTAATTAAACCTTTTGAAGAACACGAACTTCATGCAACAATCGAAATGGCTTTTTACCGTTATGAGATGGAAAAAAATCTCCGTCAAAGCGAAAAAAAATACCGTCTTCTTTTCAACAGTATTGCTGATCCAATATTCATAATATCTGAAAATAGAGAGTGCTTTCTGGATTGTAATAATGTTGTACTAAATAAATATGGATATACAAAAGACGAGATCATTTCAATTCCTGCCTCAATGCTATATATTGATGAAGAGCGGAAACAGCTATCAGATTATCTAAATAAGAAAAACAATATCGATTCACCGGTTTTTACACACGTCAAAAAGAACGGTAGTAGAATTATTGTTGAACTTCATAAAAGTGTAATTACTTTTAATGAAGAACAAGTACTTTTAGTAATTGCCCGTGATATAACTAAACGCAAAAAAGCTGAAAAGGAAAAACAGATAGTTCAGGAACAATTATACCAATCTCAAAAAATGGAAGTTGTCGGCAAACTGGCAGGTGGAATAGCACATGATTTTAACAATATTTTAACAGCTATTAATGGTTATTCCGATCTTGCTTTAAAAAAACTGGATAATAACGACAGTGCTTATAATGATATTGAAGTGATTAAAGATTGCGGAGAAAGAGCCGCAAAACTGACAAAACAATTACTCGGTTTTTCTCGAAAACAAGTTGCTGAAAAAAATAATTTTGATATTAATCAAATAATTACTGAACTTGAAAAAATGCTAAAAAGATTGATTGGAGATGAAATATCTTTAGAAACAAATTTTAAAAATCCTACATGTATGATCTATGCAGATAAGAGTCAGTTCGAGCAGGTTCTTGTTAATCTTGTTGTAAATGCTCGTGATGCAATTGAAGGCTACGGCAAGATCATAATTAGTACAACAATGAAATCACTTTCCAGAAAATTCATTGCACAGCATAATCTTGATGAATCATTTGAATATATCAAAATCTCTATTTTAGATACCGGAACAGGGATGAGCAAAAAGGTTCAGGAGAAAATATTTGAACCTTTTTTTACAACTAAGGAAGTTGGTAAGGGTACAGGTCTTGGACTTTCTACGGTATTTGGTATCGTGAAACAAAATGAAGGTATTATTCTTGTAGAATCTGAAGAAGGAAAGGGCTCTAAATTCAATATATATCTTCCAAAAACAACTACAGAGATCAATGATGAAAAAGTTCCAATTTTAAATACCGGTGATCTTCCAACTGGAAATGAAACTATCTTGCTTGTTGATGATGAAGAAAGTATACGGAATTTCCTTTCTGAAATATTAGAAGAACAAGGATACAAAATAATTCAAGCAATAAATGGTGAAGAAGGAGTGCGTAAGTTTAAAGAAAATAAAGAAGAAATTCATCTTCTCATTTCTGATATTACAATGCCGAAGATGAATGGACTAGAACTGGTTAGTAAACTAAGAGAACTCAAATCTGATATAAAAGCAATATTCATCTCCGGAAATGTTGATAATGATCTTATAAAAGAACATATATCCTATCCAAATATTGGTTTCCTTCATAAACCTTTTACTTATGATTCTATAATTTCAAGAGTTAGGGAAATCCTTGATAATTAATAAAATTTAAAAGGAATTCAAATTTGAACAATAAAAAAAAGGAACTGGAAAAGCGGATCTTTATATTATTTTTTGTAATTACATTTCTTATTGTATTCATACTCATCATAATAGAGTGGGAACTAGCTAAGTTCGGGATCAATCAATATGAAGATATGAACATTAATCTAACCCTTTCTGAGTTGAAGACAGCCCGATCCGAAATGGGAATAGGAAAACAGAATTTACTGCAAAATCTTGAGGCTGACGAAGTTGTTGCTAGGGCATTGCAAAAAGGAGATGCCCATCTATTGCATGATCACATTATTCAGACATATCATTCTGAAGATATTGATAAACTTATTATCTGCAACAAACAGCATGAATACATTTTTGGAGAGCAATGGGAACTTTTAGATAAATATCTTTCACAAATCTATCAAGATATTTCAAAAGAAAACTCCGGGATTTTTGTAGGAAATTTCGGAAATAAATTATTCGATATAACATATAATCCCATCTTTAGTTCTAATGAAACAAAAGCACTTATTGGAGTTCTCATAATTGCAGAAAATTTTGATATGAATAGTTTGAAACTCCGTTCTGATCTTGAAGTAAGTTTAGTTTCATACAATAATAATATTTTTGAAAATGATATGCCTGATGATTTAATTGCTTTTGTGTCTGACATTAATAATCTGATAGAATCAATGACTGAAAAAAGAATAGAACAAACTATAAAGAAATTAAACATTAATTATGCTGCAGGTATAAGAATATTCTATGATTTAATGAATGAACCAACTGGAATTTTTGTTATTTCTTACAATAGATACGTAAATAAATTTGTGCAGCAGAGTATTTTAATTTTTATTCTAATTCTTTTAGCAGTTACGCTTATAATGATTAGTTTACTCGGGAATTGGTTCAGTAAAACAATTCTAATTCCGGTAAGAAATATCAGTGACAAAATGCAGCATATTGCTAACAATCCTTCCTCGCTGAAACAGATTGAAGAACAGTATTCAGGTGTTTTGGGAGATATGGCTGTATCTTTCAATACTATGAATATAGCACTTTCTAAGTATGGTCAATCTTTAAGTGAATACAAAGAATTAACCGATAATCTAGATACCGGTGTTTTCTGGTTGAATAATAAATTTGATGTGATTCTCTTCAATCCAAGTTTTATTAAAATATTAGAGTTGGATAAAGATGTGCCTCTTCATAATAATCTATGTATATTAATGGGATTAGAAAAAGAATTTTTTACAAAATTATATGAAGCTCCTCTAACCTTTTCAAATTTAGAGATAAATCTTCAAGGAAATTTAAAATATGTTGCTTTAAATATCCGGGCAGTAGATCAAGAAGATAGAATTAAGTTTTTTGGTAGTATCATTGATGTGACTAAAGAGGTAATAGAAACAGAGGCACGAAAATCACTTGAACTGGAATTGATAAAAAGTAACAAATTTGCCGACATTGGTAAAAGAATTGAAGGTATTGTTCATAATATTAATTCACCATTGAACACAGTTCTGGGTTATGCTCAACTTCTTAAGAGAGATTTGAAAGATAATAACGATATAGATAGAATTATAGAAGCAGGTAAAAATATTGCTCAAACTGTAAAAGGATTACTAACAAAAACGAAACAAAGCAATATTTCAATAGACCGGCCAGTTGATATAAACGAGATTATTTCACAGGAACTGGATTTTTGCCAACATAATCTTTTCTTCAAACATTACGTTAAACTTACTACAGATTTCAAAGATAATATTCCAACCGTTACTGCATCTTACGGTGATTTAAGCCTCTGCATTGCCAATGTTATAAATAATGCGATCCAAGCAATGAAAGACAGTGAACAGAAAGAACTCACGGTTCGAACTTATAATAAAAACAAAATGATTTACATCGAAATTGCAGATACCGGACTGGGAATTTTCAAACACGATTTGAGTAAAATATTTGAACCATATTTTTCTACAAAATCAGAAAGGATGGGAACTGGTTTCGGGCTCGGGCTTGCTATAACAAAAAGTATAATAGAAAAATACGATGGCAAGATAGAAGTGGATTCAACACAAAATGTTGGAACAACATTTAAATTGATCTTACATCAAACAAAAGGACAGTTATATGTTTGAAAGTACCGGAAAAAAAGCTAAGATATTAATCGTTGATGATGAGAAAGATACAAGAGAGATTTTCAAACGACATCTAGAAAATGAATACACGATTGATACCGCCAATTCAGCATTAGCTGCAATAGAAAAATTAGAGCAAAATTCTTATCATATCATATTAAGCGACCTGGTAATGCCGGGTGAAGACGGTTTAAGCTTATTAAAAAAGATCAAGAAGAACTGGCCTGAAATCGCTGTGATGGTTATAAGTGGCAAAGCATCTATTGAGATGGCTGTGGAAGCTATGAAATTAGGGGCTGATGAGTTTATAGAAAAGCCAGTTGAAGATCTTGAACTGCTTAAAGTAATGATTAAGAAATTATTGAAAGCCAGATGGCAGACAGATGAGATAAAAAGATTAAGATCTATTTTAGATACAGAATTTGATAGAACTCATATTGTTGGCAACACCCTTGCTATACAAAAGATCATGGAAAAAGTAAAAAAGGTCGCACCGCTCGATACAACCATTCTTATCACCGGAGAAACAGGTGTGGGTAAAGAACTCATTGCCGATCTGATCTATCGGAACAGCAATAGAAACAAAAAGAAATTTGTTGCTGTTAACTGCGGAAGTTTACCGGACAGTCTTTTAGAAAGCACACTTTTTGGTCATAAAAGAGGATCTTTTACCGGCGCGATTAAAGACAAAACCGGTTATTTCCAGGAAGCTGATGGAGGAACACTATTCTTAGATGAGATAACAGAAACAAGTCTTGAATTTCAAGTAAAATTATTAAGATCTCTGGAAAAAGGAATTATACGCCAAGTTGGTGGAGAGTGTGATGTTTCTGTAGATGTTAGAATAATTGCTGCAACAAACAAAAACCTTGAAGAGGAAATTATTAATGGCAATTTCCGCGAAGATCTTTATTACCGCTTAAACGTAATTAATATAAATATCCCACCTTTGCGTGAACGGATAGAAGATATTAAAATACTCGTAAATAAATTCATCTCTGAATTCTCAAATAAATATAAAAAACAAGAACTCAAAATTTCTTATGCTGCCTTATCAATTTTTTTTCAGAATAGATGGAAAGCTTACTCTCTGGCATAGACATGACCGTACATCTCCAGAGGCAATATCTGCTGTTGTTAAAGATAGAACTGTCGGCGTGGATCGTTTTGAAAGAGATACAGCCCAAGATGGATTCATGCAAAGAATTATTGATGATCATTTGATCCGGTTCAGAGTTTCAATTATACCTATAACATCATCTGAATATGAGAGAAGATTTGAGAGCATTGTTATCAGAATAGTTGATGATAGAAATGTAATCTCAAACTTGAGAAAACTTGGTTTACAAACTAAAGCGGAAAGTGATTTTATAAAATCTATCAGCAAATCCAAAGGCATTATTCTGCTTACAGGTCCTACAGGTAGTGGTAAATCTACAACTTTGATGGCAGCTCTTTATCATATTATTAAACCTGATATTAATGTTTTAACAGTTGAAGATCCTGTCGAATACCATATTAAAGGTGCAAGACAGCTAAAGATTGGGAATAGATTTACTTTTGAAACTGCTATTCGCTCAATACTACGTCATGACCCCGATGTAGTAATGGTCGGTGAGATCCGTGATAAGATCACAGCCGATATAGCTATTAAACTGGCAAATACAGGACATCTCACTTTTTCCACATTACATACAAACGATGCACCCAGTGCAATCTCACGTATGTACAAAATGGGAGTAGAAACATTCCTGCTTGCCTATGCAATAAATATTATTATTGCACAACGGCTGATTAGAAAACTTTGTAATGATTGTAAAAGACCTATCTCGAAAGAAAAATGGCCAGAAGCTCTTAACCTGGGAATTACTGAAGAAGAACTTGAATCTGGTAAAATATTTGAAGCTGGTAAGGGCTGTAAAAAATGCAATGGCGGATATAAAGGCAGAATTAATATTTGTGAAGCATTATATTTTACGCCTGAGATAAGAAGAGCTATTATTGAATCAGGTGAAGAGATAGATGAAGATAATATCCGTAAAATTTCTAAAGGTCAAGGTATGCTATCATTAATGGATTCCGGATTAGATAGAATTAGAACAGGAATGACTTCTGTATCAGAAATAACTTATGCAACTTCTGAGGATTAGATAATGAGTATTCAAATGTTATTAGTTTTAGTCGCATTAGTACTTTTTTCAACATTGATGTTGAACACTTATAACATTTTACTGGATCAATCTGCTTCGATTTATGATAATATGTATTACCTGCAGGGACAAAAAATTGCTGACAAATACTTTCAAAAAATAGAAGCTGATTTATTAGGTAATCCTCCAGCTTTTTATTTTTCACAAATTAAAGCATATTACTCTAATATCACAGAAACTGAAACTGTAAATAATTTAATTTATAATATTAATCTTAATTCAACTTATTGTGATAGTTTAGGAAATACTTCAGGTGCTGGTGTAGATACTTTATATCAGAAAATGGATATACGTATAAATTGTTTATCAACGTCATCGGATACTTTATATATTGGAACTAAAAATTATCCTTTCAGTAAAATTTTTATAAATAGAGGGTTTTAAAACATGTCGAGTATATTAGATGTTTTAGGTGCAATGATCACAGGAAGTATAATACTTTTAATGATGTTCAGTGCACTTTTTAATATACAAGTAATAAGCTATAACACTCAACTTCAGATAAGTTTAAGCCAGATGTCTGAAGATCTAATTACCGGCAGGAAAATAGGAAACGACCATTATCTCGGTCTGGAAAGTTTTTTATCTCGAGTTGGTGCTGGAGTTCCGGATTCATTAGCTATTATTGAAGCTACTTCAACAAGCTTTAAATTTCTTGGCCGATCTAATACCAGTTCTGCCATCAGTACTTATTATTTTGTTCAGAAAGCTGCCAGTTCTCCTTTATATGTTTACAAAGATGATATGGTTAACCATATTTCAGGTCCTTTCTGGTTGGCAGATCCATTATCATTGACCTACTATGATGAGAATGAAAATCCAACCTTAAACATTGCTGATATTCGTTCAATTAAGGTAGATATCACTTTTCTTTACAATACCTATAGATCGGATATAGATAAAAAGCTTATCAAACATAATATAGTATTCTGGAAATATTTTAAAAATTTGTATTTGTAATAATGTGAATTATTTAGGAGGTTAATTATGGGAAAATTATTGATCATTATTCTTTTATTGGTAACGATTATTTTTACTGCAATTTTAGTTTCTCTTCAAAACAAAAGCGGTGATATTGCTGATCTGTTATCTTCTAATATGTCAGAGATCAAAGCTAAATCTTTAAGCAATGAAGCTCTTATTTATGGTATAAAACAATTGAGCAAAGGAAATCTATCAGTTAGCGAAACAGAATTGAAGCAAGCATTCTCAAATTTTGATGTTCTGGATGGAACCATAGATAGTATCAAATATGTAATGTACGGCACTGGAGATACTCTTAGAGTAACTTCTTTTGTAACAGCTATAGTTAATGGGAAACAAACTCAATATCAAAGTTTAGCTGAAATTTATTATAATGACTCTAACCCTTTTGAAAATATCATCACTGATTCAGATGAACTTCATCATAGTTTTGGACACTCGTACATAGTAGGAATCATTGAGGAAAATGTTGATTTAGTTTTTGAAACTATTTTCGGAATAACAATGGAACAGATGAGAGCGATCGCCGATAATGACTATACAAATCCTTCTAATAATGTGACCCCAGTAAATGGTATTACATACATAGAACTTACGGATAACAACAAAGTACACTTTACAAATCATCATTGGAGCGGTAGCGGTATCTTGATAGTTGATGGAGATTTCCAAATGACCGGTGGAACTTTCGAGGGTATTGTCTGGGTGAATGGTAGAATCCAAATAGCTGGTAATGCACTTATGCGTGGTTCTATGTTCATTAGTGAGGACCCTAATAATAATCAACTATCCCATGTAACTGGGAATTGCGATCTTTATTATGATCAAACCATTGTACAACAATTATTAGGTACATACAATATCTCAGTACCTGATAACCAAATAAAGATTTTAACATGGAATAATTAAATTGAAGAGAAATTTAGATTATTTTGGAGGTAACTGATGGGTAAATTATTGATTATTATTATTTTGGTAATGATCTTAATCTCTGTGTTTATTATTACTTCAGTACAAGATAAAGCCCAGGAAAGTCCAGAACTTTTATCGAATAATCTTATAGAGATAGAAACTAAAGCACTGAGTCGTGAAGCTTTGAAATACGGAATGAATAAAATTAATGAATCTGGTGTTTCAGTTCCTCTTAATTATACAGAAACGTTCACCGATTTCAATGTTTTAGAAGGTTCAATAGATAGTATTAAATATACATCAAATGCAATGAATGACTCTATAGAAATTATTTCTTATGCAAGCTATCAAAATGGCAATGATACATTTCATCACAAAAGCAGTGCTCTTGTCGCTTGGGTTCCCGAGAATGTCCAGGCGGCCATTACCGCAAACAGTAGTATTGTAGTAACTGGTAGCGCAACTGTTGTTGGTGACATTATTCAAAACAGTGATCCCCCGCTTTCTTTCGAAGAAGTTTTTGGAATTACTAAGGAAGAAATGCTGGCAAGGGCTGATATCGTTATAAATAATCCTGGAAACAATCCTTCATGTCTTGATAGTCTTGGTACAATTTGGATCAATGGTTACTTAAAGACAACTAATGATTCCTTTGATGAAAGTGGTATACTTATAGTTGATGGTGATGCAAAGTTTTCTGGAGGTAATTTTAGCGGTGTAATGTGGATTACAGGAGATTTAGATTGGGTGGGTAATAATTATTTTGAGGGAGCAATTTATGTTGAAGGTGGAATTACTATAGAGGGAGACCCTCTCATTCTTGGTGGTAACGTTTACACCGTTTATAATTTAGGTGCAATAACGGCTGCATTTGACGATCTAGGATTAACACAAACATTACGGTATAAACTTGATATTGTTAGTTTGTTTGAAGATGATGATCTATAAAAAATAATTTGGAGATAAAATGAATAAGAATAACTCTATTAATCATGAAGTAGAAACCTATAAATGGTGGTCAAAAATACGCTGGTTCATTGTGATAATACTATTTGCTATTGGCACATTGCGCATTATTCAAATGGGTCAAACTTATCCAATTGTTATTTTTTTTATTACATTTCTGGGTATATGTATTTTAAATGTTTTATTCCATCTCCAGATCGTCAAAACAAATATTTTTTTTATTACTTTGCAAATAATACTTGATATTTTATTCGCTACTATTATTGTTCATTTTACTGGAGGACTTGAGAGTTCTTTTGTATGGATCTATCTAATCGCTATTATTACTGCAAGTATTGCTATTGAAAATTCTGGAGGTATACTTGCTGCAATGATAGGTAGTATGTGCTTGTTAGCACTTATTTTAATGTATAACTTTGGCTGGTTAATTCCAATTAATGGGAATCAGTTTGTTTCAGATATTCCAACTCAAACCATTTTCCTCATTTCATACACCGCTCTTTTCAGTGGTATAGCCTTCATCTCGAGCTTTATAGGTAAAATATTAAAACAGTATTCTACATCTACGAAAAGATATACGGAATTCTTAGCTATTCAGGAAACTGAGCTTTCTGAAAAAGAGAAAAAATTGTTAAAAAATAGAGAACTTATAATAAAATATCAGGAAGTTGTGCATGAATCTGCAAAAATTTCCGGTTTGAATCACGATCTAAACAATCATCTTACTATAATTTCTCTCTCTATACGCAGGATAATTAATGCTGGTAATAATTATAATGATGAGAAATTAAAAAAATCCGGTGACCAAATGACTGAAGCAATAAATAAAATTAATGAGCTATTATTAGCATTTGATAAATTAAAAACTCTGGACCTTATCCAGGAAGAACGCAATAAACAATAAGGATAAATTATGAAAAAGCATATTTTAATAGTTGACGATGAACAATCAATTCGAGAATTATGTAAAGAACTTCTTCAAGATGAAGGTTATAAAGTAACCATTGCTGTGGATGGAAAAGATGCCCTTGATAAAATGGATTACGAAATTTTTGATCTATTTCTATTAGATATGGCAATGCCTCGGTTAGGTGGATTAGAACTTATGAGAATGGTCAAACTAAAACAACCACTAGCCGTAATAGTGATCCTAACAGGTTTCTCCAGTATCGATGGAGCAGTACAAGCCGTACATGCTGGCGCATTTCAATATCTTTCTAAACCAATCAATTCAGAAAAACTCTTTGAAGTTGTAAAAACTGGGTGCAAACATTCAGAAGACCTCTATGGACCGTTACAAAAAGCTTTTGAACCAGAAACAGATGGCATTCAAAAAGGAGAAGCCATTATGCTTCATGGTTTTTCTCTTGAAGATAAAACTGAATTTATGAATTTAGGAAGAATAAAAAATTATGAGGTAGGTAACGCAATTCCATTTAGTAATGATGATTCTAATTCGATTATTATTATTGATAGTGGTGAAGTCTCTGTTTGGCTTAATAATACTATCATCGATTATTTGCAAAAATTTGATTCTATAGGAGAGGAAAGCATTATTCTTTCAGGAACTACAGACATCTCATTACGTGCAGAAACAGCTGTAAAACTAAGACATTTCAGCAGAAAAAAAATATTAGATTTTTTTGCTTATAAAGGCGATATATTGCTAAAACGTTTCATGATCAATCTTTTGAACAGTACATTTTTCAAATGGCGAAAAGCTGCTCAAAGGATCATTATGTTAAAACTTATTTCTTGAGATTAGCTCCAGCAGAGTTAAATATTCTTGACATCATAATGAAAATATGTACTTATTGGCACTAAATAAATAGTTTAGTAAATTTTGGGGATTTTATGAATTTATCATTTTTATCTGAGATGCAAGTTACACTAAGCGAGTATATCACAGGTAAACAAAGATTTCAAAATATTAATAAAATGATTATGTTCAATTCTGCTTGGAAAGAAGAAGCTTTTGAATGTTTACGAGATCTTATGATTCATATGAGAGAGATTAAAGCTTCTGATATTGATATTGGTGGACCGGGATCAAAGAATAAAATTTGGTTTAGAGTTTATGGTATAAAAAAACCTTCTGATGATCTACCCATTTTCAAACAAGATGAAATTACTGCTATTTTGTTAAGTATTTTAACTGATGACCAGAAAGTAATATTATTTAATAATAAAAATGTTGATATTTCATTAGGATTAGTTCTTAAAAAAGGAGAACGGCCAAATCGCTTTCGTGGCGACATTTATTATGAGAGCAATACCTTAGCTGCAAATTTTCGTAGAGTTAATCAAGAAATTTTTAGTATGGAACACTTAAATTTCTCGGAAATAATCGAAAAACGATTCAATCTTAATTTTGAAAAATCCGGACTGTTCCTGGTTACAGGGATAACTGGTTCGGGAAAAAGTAGTACTTTAGATTCCATTGTAGATATGAACAATAAGACAAATCACGCTCATATTGTGATAATTGGAAACCCTATTGAATACATACATCAATCCATTAAATCAATAGTAAGACATAGAGAAGTCGGTGAGGATGTATTAACTTTTCAAGAAGGAACCATTCAAGCATTAAGGCAAGATCCTGATATCATTGTTGTTGGAGAGATGCGGGATCCAGGGACAATAGCAACAGTTTTGGAAGCAACCGATAGTGGTCATAAGGTTTTCTCTACATTACATACAAGTTCTGCGATAGACAGCCTTCACCGTATTGTTGCTGAGTTTCCACCTATTGAGCAAGAGCGTGTAAGATATAGGCTTGCAGATACATTAAAAGTAATTATCTCGCAAAAGCTTGTTCCCGATAAATTTGGCAAACTTGTTATGATTAAAGAAGTACTTTCGGTAAATTCATCAGTTCAAGCTGCCATTAAAAATAACAATCTTGGTGAAATATATCAAATGATAACTGAAGGTAAGAAAAGTGGAATGTTAACATTGGAACAAGATCTTTTTACATTTTATAAAAAAGGTATTATTATGAAGGAAGTAGCTATGAATTATGCAAATAATAAGAAACGTATAAACCAATTGTTAGCCTATTCTGCTTGAGAGATAAAATTATGGCTAAAAATAAAAAGAAACTAGCATTTGGAATATTTAAAGATGGGCTAACAATTAAAATTGCACAGCTTACTCTAGAAAATGGTATAATAACGATACAAAGACTGGAAGAAACTACTTTATCTTCTGCCTTATCTATTAAGGAATCAGAAGAGAATGGGGAAACCGTTCTTCCATTAGAACAACAAGAAAATGAGATTATCATCCCAGAATTATCTGATGGTGAAGAAAAAACATTTTCACTACCCGAGATGTCAGACCATGAGGGTAGTGAAAATTTCAACGATTCTCCAACAGACAATATTATACCCGGTTTGCAAGAACTGCAAAATTTCCTCCAGGAATTTCCACTTGAAAGAGGAAAAATATCTTTCAATGCAGACAATGATAAGATTTCATATTTTTTATTTGATTCTTCTTTTGGAACCAAAAATCTCCATAACCGACTTCTAAACGAATTGTTATCAAAAAAAGAAATTAAAGCTAAGAACTATAGTTTCGATTTTATTCTAAATCCTGATAAATCTGGACTTGCTTTTGTACATAAAGATAATTTCAACATTTTCCATGCCTTAAGAGATATTAACTTGAATCTTTCTAAGAAAAAATATTTTTATAGTTATATTGATACTAATGAAATATCATTGATAAATATTGTTAATCATAATTACGATTTTTCTGAAGATGATTATGTTCTAATTTTATATATAGGATTTGATTACAAGATTGGTATAATTTTGAAAAACGGTATGTATATCAGATCATTCCCTATTATTGTTCCCGATACTGATGAAGTGTCTATAAGAGAGACTATCTTCTCAAAAATTCTTCTTGAACAAGATACTTTTAATATCACAATTAAAAATATTCTATTAGCAGGTGATAACGTTACCGATGAAGATTTAAAATATTTCCGTTCTGCTACTCAAGAAGATGATAATATAACAAGACTCGATCATAAGCAGTTGACTGTTCAAAAAGGAATGGAAAATAAGATCACACTTGAGGAAATTGCTAAATATGCTATTCCAATTGAATTAGCATATAAAACTTTAGATGTAAAGAAAAAGAATAGAAAAACCAATAACACAAATCTATTACCAAACAAAGTAATGGAGAATCAGAAACATTTTAAAATTGTTTGGCACGGTTTTTTGGTATTACTTGCCATTTTCTATTTTGCGTTTGCTGGAACTATTAAAAATCTGGAATTAAAACGAGATATTATAAATTATGAGAAACAGAATTATCAGATCGAAAAAGAATTCATAAAAAATAGTGAACTTGTAAGAAAACTTAATGAAATTAAAGATAAAATAAATAAAATCGAAAAAGACATGATTAAAGTGGAAGAAATCACAGGAAATAAAAATCAATGGAATTATATTCTTGATGTATTTTCCAAATCACTCAATAAAAACAGATTGAGCTGGCTCGATAACATTTCAAGTACTGATCAGGGTTTCAAAATTGAAGGATACACAACAAACCGGCATGCAATAATTGTTTTTTCTGAACTTTTCCCAGAAAGTAATATCACAAATATATTGATAAATGATGATGATGAAAACGAAATTACAATTTGGAAATTTAACATTACCAGTAACTATCCAGATTATAAATCTTTAACATCTCCCGAAAAAGAAAAGAGTGAACTGGAAAAACCTGCAGAAAAAACAGAAACGGAAAAGATAACTATAGAAGAAGTTGTAGAAAAACCTGAGACAGTAATAATTACAGAAACTTCTGAAGAAATAAGCAAAAAATACAATACTATACTTTCATTTTATTTTTCAGGAAAAATAGATGATGCATATAACCAATTCAGTGAATTTGTAAAAGATTATCCCCAGCACAAGATGTCATATAATGCAAAATATCTTATTGGTGAGTGTTTATACCATAAGAGTCGTTATGCTGAAGCAAAAAAAATCTTTGAAATGATTTATAAGCTAAACGGAAGTAAAACGCCAGATGCACTGATTATGCTGGGACATTGCAGTGTAAAAGAAAATGATCTTGAATCAGCAGTACAGTACTGGAACACTCTTATTAAGAAATATCCTGATAATAATCTATCAGAGATAGCACAAAAAAAGATAATGGATATAAAAGGTATTGAAAAATGAATTATGCTTTAAGAAATACAGTTATTTTATCAATCTTGTTAATTCTGCTAGTTTTAGGATTTCTACTGGGAAATTCTGTTAATATACGAAAACTCTATGATATCAGAACGTTGTATGAGAATAATCAAAAAAAATTAGATGATCTGGTTGCTGCAAACCCTGATATGAATGATCGAGATATTTTTATTAAATCATTAAGAGATCTTGAGATTAAAGCTCAAAGAGAAAGTAAACTAATACCCAGTGAAAATAATCCAACTATAACCTATAAATATCTGCTTGATATTTGCGATAATTTCTGCCAAGATTTTAAATTTAACTTTGTCTTTAATAATCTTTCGGTAAACGAAGATATCAGTTTTAATAAATACACAATTACTGGAAGTGTACCAATACGTTCTTTATATTCATTTATTTATCAGTTCGAAAAACAATTTATGCTATATGTTATCGAATCTATAAAAATTGTGGAAGAGATAGAAGAAGAAGTTTTATCCAACAACGTTAATTTTACCATAGTTTTTAATGCATACTTTGAAGAATCAATCCATGAAATTGATAAAATTCCATTTAGAAAATTGAAATATAAAAATTTAGAATACAATCCCTTCTATTCTAGAATTCATCTTCCTTTACCAGATGAACTGGAAAAAGGATTCTTAGATACTAGTTCTGCAGGGATAATTGGCTTAACTGCAAATAAAGTATTTATGAAAGATAATACCGGCAAAGTACACATACTTAAATTAGGTGATAGAGTGGCTTACGGAACTCTTAAATCAATCAATTGGAAAGAACATTATGCAGTATTTCAATTGAATGAAATTGGCATAATTAAAGATAGAAAGATTTATTTGAATGAATTAAAAGAGGAATCAAAATGAAGAAATTAATTAGTATTCTTATTCTCCTGTGTTTTGTTCTTACCTTATTTAGTCAGGAACAAAACATCAAAAAAATCACAGAAGAAGAAATGATCACAATCTCCCGTGAAACAAATTTTGCAGCTGCTATTAAAGCTATAGAATATCTTTCTTTAGAAGATGTAGGAAAAAATATTGTGAATACCAGTAGATTTAACAACCAGATAGGAATACCTATTAAAAGACTTTACTGGCGAGATGCACTAGATCTGTTGACTAAAATTCATAATATTGTATTAGTAGAAAATCCAGCATCTTTCCTTATCAAAGATGCTGAAACAATTAAGGATAAATCAATCGAGCAAGTGGTAACAATGGTTACAAAACAAGTACGGATAAGTTCTATCTTTTTTAAAGCTGATAAAGCTCTTACACGGGATATTGGAATTGACTGGACTACTCTCATCGGTGGAAACGTGGACGCTGAAGTATCTCTAAATACATCAAGTAGTATATCATCAGATATTTTTAGTGCAAGTTTACAAAAGGATTTTCAAACAGGTGATATCACAATTAATCTGGAGACATTACTTAATATTATTGAAGCTAACCAGAGAGGTACTATAATTGCCAAACCAAGTATAACCGTATTATCTAAGAAAAAAGGGTTTATTCAGGTTGGACAGAGCTTCTCAATTAAGACACTGGATCTAGCAGGAAATACTGTAGAACAATTTTTTGAAACCGGTATTATAATGACCGTAACTCCGGAAGTAATAATTGATGACAATAGAGAAGTTATTTATCTTACCATTGAAGTTGAAAAAAGCTCCGCAATACCGGGTGATCTCTCGACAATTATTGATAAAAGTAAATCTAATACAGAAGTCATATTATTTGATGGTGAGGAAACTGTAATAGGGGGACTTTGCGATACGGATATTAGAAAGGGCCGTGGTGGAATACCAATTTTAAAAGATCTACCATGGTGGTTTTTTGGTCTAAAATATCTTTTCGGATATGAAACTAACTCAGTTGTTGAAAGAGAAATGATCGTCATTCTCAAAGCCGAGATTGTCGATAATACAGATAAAAGAAAAATACTTTCAGAATCAACTAAAGATCAGATAAAACAAGAAAGAGAAGATATGAAAAAGGCTAAAAAATTATTTTTGGAAGAATAATTTATTAAGATAAAAAGAAAAGACCGATTCTAACGAATCGGTCTTTTCTTTTATTTCAATAGATTTTTCAATAATAATACAAATTCTTCAATATCCTTTATTTGTGTATCAAATGATGTCATCCATCTAACTTCAGACTTTTGTTCATTCCACATATAAAAGAAAAATTCTTTCTGTAATTTAGGAATTATTTCAGAAGGAACAATTGCAAAAACACCATTTGCTTCCACTTTCTGAGTTATTTGTATTTGTGGAATTTCTTCAACACCCTCAGCCAGGGTCTTTGCCATTTTATTAGCATGTTCTGCATTCTTCTTCCAGAGATTATTAGAAAAAAGTGCTTCAAATTGTACTGCCATGAATCTCATTTTAGAAGCTAGCTGCATTCCTTGTTTACGATAATATTTAAAATTCTCTGATATTTCCTGATTGAAAAAAATTATTGCTTCAGCATTCATAGCCCCATTTTTTGTTAAACCCAAAGAAAGAACATCAACACCAACATCCGCAGTAATTTCACGTAGATCCCTATCTAAATTTACTGCTGCATTACAAAGTCTAGCTCCATCCATATGAACGAACATTGCACTCTTATGTGCATAATCGGTAATCTCTTTTATCTCGTTCAGAGTATAAACTGTACCCATTTCTGTGACTTGTGCAATTGATATCACTTTTGGCTGAGAATGATGTTCAAACCCAAAATCATGCATGTGATATTTTATCTTTTCAATTGTAAGTTTGCCATTTTCGGTTGGAACAAAAAGCAATTTACATCCGGTGAACTTTTCTGGAGCTCCACATTCATCAACATTTATATGAGCTGTTTCTGCACAAATAATTGAATTATACGATTCAGTTAACATTTTTAAAGCAAGTACATTTGAACCAGTACCATTGAACGTAAAATAGACATCAATGTCTTTACCAAAATGTTCTTTGATCTTTGCAATTGCTTTTTGTGTGTAAATATCATCTCCATACGCAATGCAATGCCCCATATTTGCATCTTGTATTGCTTTTAATACTTCCGGGTGAATTCCAGCATTATTATCACTGGCAAAACCACGTTTCAGTTCTTCAGTCATAGTCATTATCCTTCTTTTATGTATTTAAGCTTTTATTATTAGCGTCTAAATTTTTGTCAAATCACAAATAAAAAAAGCACCGCAAAATTGCGGTGCTTAAACAATTATAAAATATTTTTTAGAACCATTTTTTTTGGTTTTGTACATATATATCATCAAAGTCTTCATCTGACTTAGTTAAAT
>JAVCCF010000161.1 GCA_030765625.1 Candidatus Tenebribacter burtonii | reverse complement strand
ATGCTTATCTCAGCGTAAAATATAATATTGAGATTAAGGGAATTGCCTCAGCGGAAATTAAAATAGCGAAAGATTTTTATAAACTATCAAAAAAATACCCCGGCAAATTGATTGAACCACCATTTATTGTTGAGTCAGATACGATGGAAGGTAAGATCAAAGGAAAATATAGAAAACTCGATGTAAGAAAATTAAAGTCGGGAGCAAAATTGAATTATGTTCTTGATGTTCATGAATCATCTTTTGATGTTCCCGAGATAAGAGACATAGTGTTAAAAGCTAAAAGTATCTTTGTGAATGCGGTGATGGGTTTTACTCCACCTTTTGGGGAAGGTACAAAGAAAATGTATTCCCTTATCGATGAAAACAAGAAAGCCAATAAAATGTATGGTGGTGGAGATACGCTGCAAGAGCTTCGTTCAATGTTACCAGGGGAATATATCCAGGCAATAGATGATCCCAACTACTATTTCTTTTCCGGTGGAGGAACAATATTAAAAGCAATACATGAAGGAAAAGTAACCGGTTTAGCTCCGGTGAAAGCCTTGATTGAAAATAAAATTAGATTGAATAAGTAGGGATTTAGGAGCTATTATCACTGACTTCAGCAAACGCGTAGTTGAGATCATAAAGTTGATCCCTGTCGGTAAGGTTGTTACTTATGGTCAAATTGCACAACTTGCCGGTAACAATAAGGCTGCGAGACAAATATCCAGGATTCTTCATTCATCTTCTGAAAAATATGATCTTCCCTGGCATCGCGTGATCAATTCCCAGGGTAAAATTTCACTGAGACCTGGTGATGGTTTTGAAATGCAGAAAGCTATTTTGCAAAGTGAAGGAATTCAAGTAATAACAGGTAGAATTGATCTAAAAAAATTTCAATGGAGAAATTTGTAACATTTGTATAAATGTGATAATAAACTGAACTGAATCTATGAAAATAGATTGAGTTTTTTTACAGTTAAATACTTCTTATTGCAATGGCTAATCGATCTAAGGCTTGTTCTATCAATCTTCTTGAACAACCGAGATTCATGCGCATAAAACCATTCCCACCTTTACCAAATTTAGATCCGTCATTCAATGCTAATTTGGCTTTGTTGATAAATAGGCTAACAAGTTCTTTTTGTGAAAGTCTTAACTCACTGCAATCTAGCCATAGAAGATAAGTGCCCTCCATCTTAATGGTTTTAATTCGAGGGATATTATTCTGAAGATATTGTTGTACAAAAGTGTAATTATCTTCAATATAATTTAGTAATTCATCCAACCACTTTTGTCCGTACCGATAAGAAGCTTCCAGTGCTTCAATTCCAAACACATTTCCTCCATGCAGTCCTAAATTAAGTATTGTTTTTTGAAATTTAACTCTAATTTTTTTATTAGGAATAATTACATATGATAAAGATAACCCTGCAACATTAAAAGTTTTACTAGGAGCAAACATTGTGAGAGAATTATTTGCAATATCCTTTGAAATAGTTGGAATTGGAATATGTTTATTTTCACCAATAATAAGATCAGAATGAATTTCATCAGAAATAAGAAGTACATTGTATTTAAAGCACAATTTAGATACTTTTTGTAGTTCATTAAATTTCCAAACTCTGCCTACAGGATTGTGCGGACTGCACAATATCATCATTTTAACATCATCAGCCAATTTTCTTTCCAAATCAGTAAAATCCATTTTATAATAACTGTCACTTAATTTAAGTTGGGAAACTACAAGTGTTCGCTCATTATTTTCTGTTGAAGTAAAGAATGGATAATAAACTGGAGTTTGAACCAGAATCTTATCGCCTTTTTTAGTGTAGGTTTGAATTGCAAAATTTATTGCTGGAACAATCCCGGGAGTTGTAACTATCCATTCCTGATCTATTTTCCAGTTAAACCTTTTCTTCATCCAGTTAATTATTGAAGCATAAAAAGAACCGGTAAGACCAGTATATCCAAAAATACCATGATCAACACGTTTTTGTAGAATTTCCAAAACCTCTTGTGGAGCTTGAAAGTCCATATCTGCAACCCACATTGATAGTAGTTCTTCCTTCCCAAAGATCTCTTTATTATAATCCCATTTGTAGCATTTTGTGTTCTTACGATCAATGATCTGATCGAAATTACTCATTACATAATTCCTTTTGAGAAGAAGATATCAAGTACGAGAATACTTAGTGCTGAATAAGTATCCAGATCTCCGAAGACATCTTCCAAACCCTTTATCAATGCATTTATATGGTCTTTTGTCAGCTTAACAAGAATAATCTTTGTGAGAGCATTTTGCTCTGATGTGAAATTAAAAAAACCCATAAAAAGAGGAGTTGTAGATAGCAGGTTTTCCATGTTTTGAGTTTCAAGAATAATCGAATCTTGAATTCCATATTCTACAAATACTTCTGTGATATCCTGCATTATACTTTCATCTTTTACTGTAAGCATCATCAAAACTTCTTTTCCCTTTTTCGTAATTGTTTTAATATTATTTGTATTACGAAGGAACTCTTCATAAAGCCCTATTTTTGTAGTTGATTGTAATATTTCATTTATTACATTTGGTTCTTTCAATATCAGGGATACTTGTGCAAGTAATTTTAAATGTGTATTCATATCTCCTTTAGGGCCAACAATTGTAATAAATATCTTGGATTTCTTGTTATCAAGAGAATCAAAATGAATACCTTTTTTACAGATTGCCAATGCGATAATAAAATTATCGATACCTTCCAACTGACAATGAGGAATAGCAATTCCATTACTGAATCCTGTACTTCCCATTTCTTCTCTTTTTTCTAGAGCTTTAAAAATTACATCTTCTTCTACATTCCTGAATTCCCTGCTTCGCTTAAGTAGTTTCCCAATATTCTGTAATACTTCAGTTTTATTTTTAGCAGTAAAATTAACTTCACAGCATTCAAGTTTAACAATTTTCGAAAACTCCATTATTTTCTCCTATTCAAGTTTTTTAGAATTGCGAATTTTGAAAGTGGTGGACCAACTATTTCATTAACAAATACAGACATTAGAATTATATTTGTCATTTCAGCAACCTCATTTTGGATTTGTACAGAAGCCTGTAATACAACGGGAGAAGCTTGAACAAAAAGCATTAATCCAATTGCTACCCCTGCTTGAGGAAGCAGACTTAATCCAAGGTAGTTCCTTACATTTTTATCTATTTTTAATGTTGTTGCACTAATAAAAACTCCAAAATATTTTCCTGCGAATCTTAAGATTATTAAAACAAAACCAGCTAATAATATCATTGGATTTTTAAAAACAGCGAAATTTAATTCTGCTCCTGCAATTGCAAAAAAAATAGCATACAAAGGAGGTGTCATTGGTTCAAAAGAGAAGAGAATCCTGGCATTCTTTTTATTCAGATTAATTATCATCATGCCAAGTGTCATATTTGCTATAAGTGGTGATAGATGTAAACTTATTGCAATTGATGTTGTAAGGAAAATAATGCCTAAAGAGATGATTTTGATCTCATTCAAATTATGTTTTTTTATAGTTACAAAATGGATGATAAGACCACTCAGTGCACCAATAATAATAGAAATGATTATCTCTTTGAATGCATGGATAATTGAATGTGAGATATTTACCTGCACATCTCCCATCATTGATCCGGAAATTGCGAATGCAATTGAAAACAAAATTACTGTTCCGGCATCGTCTAAAGCAACAATCCCATAAAGGTAATCTACAAATTTACCTCGTGCTTTCAGTTTTTCTACAATAACTACAGTTGCTGCTGGAGCTGTTGCTGCCGAAATCGCACCTAGAACAAAGGCAATATAATTTGAGAATCCGATTGCTAACAAACCAAATGAAACGAGTAAGAATGTAAGTAACATTTGGGCAAGTGTAAGAATAAAGATCTTTTTTCCATAAAGTTTGAGTTTATAGAAAGAGAATTCACCACCAATAATAACAGCAATAAATGAAAGTGTGATTTCAGATAAGATGTATAATATTTCCATGTTTTCATGGTGGATCAATTTCAATCCTGAGCTACCGATGACAACACCAGCAAGAATGTATCCAGTAATTGTTGGAAGTTTTATCTTCTCAGCTAATTGTCCGAAAATATATCCGGTAATAAGTAGCAACCCGGCACTAAAAATTATGTGATGAGCAAAATATTGTTTTATAATTTCTATAATATTTATCATTTAATTTTCCTTATGATTTAATAAATAATTTTTCACAGCAGTCGTATTATGTAATTTTCCAAATAATGTCATTAATCTGATACGCATTTTTGGACCTGTTAAATCAATACCAAGTATTACTCCCATATTTTGGAGATATAATCCACCTCCCTTATATCCATATTCCGGCAAAACACGTCCGGTATAAGTTCGAGAAACAAGAATAATAAGAATGTTCTTTGAGAGAGCTTTCTCCAGGGAAGGTAATATTGTTTTAGGAACATTTCCTCTTCCAAATGCTTCTATAACGATTGCTTTAGCACCATGCTGAATTGAAGCTTCAATGTATCTACCATCCATTCCACTGCAACATTTAATCAGATCAATGTTAGTTTCAATCGAGTCAGTATGTATCTTTTCAATTACCTCGGATTTACGGTAGAATATTATCTTATCAGGATCGACTATTCCAAGAAGACCAAGTGAGGGACTTATAAAAGCATCAGTTTTACTGGAATCCGCTTTGACCACATCACGTGCTGAATTAATCTCATCATCCATAACGACAAGTACACCACGGTTGGATGAATGATTTGCTCCAGCAACACGAACAGCACCAACAATGTTTCTGGGACCATCAAGCCCAAGTTCTGAACTGCTGCGCATAGCAGCAGTTAAAATAACAGGTTTGTTTGTTTTTAAGATCAGATCCAACATATAGGCTGTTTCTTCCAACGTGTCAGTTCCATGAGTAATTACAGCTCCGTCATAATCTTTTATTTTATTATCTATCGTTTTTGCCAGTTCCAACATTGTATTTGGATCAACGAATGGACTTGGAATATTAGAAAATTCATAAACATCAATTACAGCGATCTCTTTCAACTGAGGGAAAGAACGTAAATGTTCTGCAAACTCATCGTTCGGGATCACACCGAAAGGGCTATTATGCTTCATGGCAATTGTTCCGCCAGTAGTTACTATCAATATCTTCTTTTTCATAATTAACCTCATAAAATCTGATTCAGATAAATTGTACTGTCCTGTATGTCAAGAATATATAAATTTATTTAAAACTTTAATTAGAGCAATTATGAGGTCTTAAATTTCTTGACATAAGAGGTGATAAATTTGGATTAGCACATACGTGCGCCCGTGGCTCAATTGGATAGAGTACTTGACTACGGATCAGGGGGTTAGGGGTTCGAATCCCTTCGGGCGTACCACTTTATACACTCAAACTATTGTTAGCATGACTCTTAGCCAACTCAAATAAAATGTATAATTCTGAAACGTTGTGAGATTAGTTTTGGTTTTGACTGTTATTTCGTCAAATATTCCTTAAATTCATTTAGAGAAGAATTTGTGATATAAAATGATAGTTAATGAAGTTTACATTATATAAATAACGTCTCGCGTGTGCTATGAAAATTAACTGATACACTTGTTAGCAGCAACTTCTATTAAGTAGCACAAATTATTCATTGAAATTCTTATAGTTGTGTCGATATGATGTTACTTTGAAGCCTTCACTCTCATAAAGTTTATGAGACTTTGTGTTGATTTCAACTACTCCTAAAGTTACCTTTTTAAATTTCGAAAGCATATTATTAACAGTACCTCTTAACAGTTGCCTTCCATACCCTTTTCCCTGGAATTCAGGATCAATACCTATAGAGTTAATATCATTTCCATAGGCATATGCCGCACCAACTATTTTTCCTTCAACAACATACCCATAAAATGAGCCTGTTTTGTTAGTCTTCTCAAATATCTTTTTAGCATAATTAGGATCTGCAGCAAAATTTTCTGGTATTTCGAATCCAAGACTTTTTCTAAGTGGAATAAAAGCTTTTCCCAAAACGTGAATATATCTTTTCAGTTCACCATTGTAAGGAACTATTTTACCTTCAGTCATCTCCTTAATACAGTCGACAACCATATTGTACGAGCTGAACCAATACGACATATTCTTATTTTGTATATAGTTCTTTACTTGTTCCTGATTCTCATTTATTGATATGAAAAGGTCCCCTTTAAAGTAAGGGACTATAATTTCTTCAAACTCTTTAGTAACTTTAACGCTAGAAACGCTGTAAATAACAATAGCAAAGTTTTTACCTGATCTTCTAATTATCATGTATCCATCAGGTGACTCAAATCTAAACATTTCTAGAATATTGGTAAGGTTATCATAACCTTGGAATATTTTGTGATTAAGATCTTTTTCTTTAATGATTTTCATGAAACTCCTTTTACTATAGAAAAATAAATTTATTACTTCGTTTATTGAATTTATATCCTGTATTTTTTGCAGCTAACGGCGGCGTGCCACGTCATCTTGCCATGAGCATTGGATTTGTTTTTCAAATCCTGATGTGATTAGCGAGATGATAAAAGACGAGCAAATAAAAGTCAAGGGTTGTATATTTGTGAGATCCCGTGGACACAATTTTAAACGACGTTTCGCTTCGATACTGTTGCGAGTTTTTTAAAGTGTCACGCCCGGCGTTAATCAACATGGAGCGAAGCGGAAAGTTGATTAATGTTATGTGTATGCTGTGGGACTCTACAGATACACCTGTTAGCAGCATCTTTTTATTTCAATAGCAAACACTTTTTTACTGCTTCAGCTTTACCATTCACATTCAACTTATAATAATAAATGCCTGAACCTACAGGATTATTGTAGTCATTATCTCCATTCCAAATAATTGAATGCTCACCTGATGGAAGCTGATTGCTAACAAGCTGTTTAACTTTCTGACCTTTGATATTGAAAATGGAAAGTTTAATTTTACTTTCGTAAGGAATTGAGAAGGAAATTATTGTTTCGGGATTGAAGGGATTGGGAAAGTTGGATAACTGATAAGAGTGAGAAGATGGCATTGTGTATTCATCCGTTGATAGGGCACTAAAATCATAAAGCTGACCACAGATAGCATTATAACATACTCCATCATCATCAAGTATATTTCCAACACAATAATCATACCAAGTGATAAGAAATTGTCCGTTAGCCATTTCATGAGTATTTATAATTCTTTTTTCACCGCGACTATCAGCAATAATTTCTCCTGGTAAGGGTGTTACTAAATTGCCATACAAATCCATTGATGCAAATCGGAAATTTTCGGTATGAGAAGTAATCATTGAAATGCTATTTGTACTGGATTTATGTAAGTCAATACCGTAATAATAACTTGGATCCCAAGCCAAAACATCATTACTCCAGATATTTTGTCCTGACATATCAAATTTGTCAACTTTGACACATTGTTGAATTGTATCCTGGTAAGTGAGATAGATATTCTCATCGATAAGAAAATTTACTCCAAAACCGGAATAAGGCATCGTAATATTCAAATCATTAAACAATATCTGTTGATTTGAATCTATCCCCAGTAATTTATATTCATCCTGCATGATTTGCCCAATGAAGTAAAAGTTATCATTTGCTTGTTGTGCTCTGGAAATCCATGACAGATTTTCAATATTATTTAGGTTATAAATCCAATCGGGATAGAAATTCCCTTCATCGTCAAATTGACGAAGAAATTTGGCGTAATTCGGAGAATCATAGTATTTATACATAATATAATTATCTGTGATATGACAACCCATTCCATTAGTAGTTGGAACAGGTATAGTTAAAGGATCATCCCATAAAAATTCATTTTGATTAAATTTATGAACTTTATAGCAGGTATAGTGTAAAGCCCAGCAGAATATTATTCCATCATCAGTATAGTGGTGATATGTGTCATAACCAAAATTACCACTACCCAAAGTGAAATTTCTAACAAATTCTCCATATTGATTGAAAACATCACATTTATAATTATTAATATTATTATCGAAATCTTCATAAATAACGAATACAAATCCCTCATCATTGATTAATACTTCTTCAATGTTTTCTTGTGATTCATAAGCTGTAATAAACTGTCCTTCTTCTTCATACAGCAGTTCTCCAACTTGGTTGATTTTTTGGATGTAAATTTCTTCCTCTTCGCTTAATCCACGATGTGCGATAAAAGCGAACAAAACGCAATTTCCATTTGGGAGATACCGCGAATAAACCATTGATGATAAGGAAACAAATGATGATTCCAGTATTGTCTGATCTTCGGGTATTATCTGAACTCCATTATTATTATATGTGTTAATCTCCAAATATGTTTTACGGTCATCGCCCGTATGAAGAAATAAAAATGAAAATTTATCGGGATACGAAGTTAAAACCGGGTAATAATACTTTGAAGTAACATCCAATTGTAATCCTTCTAATGGATATGTCATTGATCCGTCGAGATCAACAGTTTGTGCTAAATAATATGTATTGTCATCATTATAGGTAGCAATCACATTTAATTTGTTATTATCATTATAAGAAGCGTAGAGATAATCGGAAAGGTTGTCTCTTTGTAAAATGGGAAGCTCTGTCTCTATTTCTCCATTATTATTTATAACAATAAGGTGAATTTGATCATTATTACTATCCAATATATACATGTCACCATCCTCGGTCATTCCATTATGAAAGCGACTTAATGCTTCGTCAATATTCCAGTTTGTTAACCAAATCAAATCACCGTTTTCAGATATTTTGCAGGCAAATTCATTATATCCATCGATGAAATAAAAATTATTATCCAAAAGGTATAAGTAAAATTTATCAAAGCTGTAAGTTGTAATGTTCAGTGGAATATTAGTTGAATTTACCGGCTCAAAACTATCGTTTAATTTCGTTAATACCAAATTGCCGTTCTCGAAATAAAATATGTGATAATACTCATTTAGTTCGAAACTTTCTACAATTTGTTTAAATGTATAGGAATAGCCGGAAACATCAATTTCAATAAAATTTCCATTAAGATCGAAATTAAGAATTTTCGATTCAGTATTATCATGATTACGACAAAGAATATTGAAACCGGTCTCAATGTCTTTGAACAGAGTAATCGGTGAGAAATTATCGTTATAATCCAGAAAGCTAAAACTTTCATTCCAAATCATGTCACCATTTTCATCCATGATGTTGTAAATATTGTCAACGGGGCCATTTTTATAATCCACATGAGAAAAATGAAGTACGTAATTATTACCTGAAATTTCTGTGATTTCCTCTAACCAAACAGCCGGAGTATGTTCCAAAACAATCTTGTTTTCATCGGTCCATTGATATTCACCCTGTTCATTCAATTTTGTCGCATACATAATTCGACCTTCAAGTTCAGTTTTTGACCAAAAGAAAATTGTATTGCCATCTGTTGTTTTGGTTAAAGCTTGCTGGAGTTCGATGTTATCTCCCAATACAAACGGTTTTGGATTTTCCCAAACAGCATTTTGTGCTACCAATATTGTAGAAATCAGCAAAGCTAATACAATAAATTTTTTTTTCATCTTCTCCTCCAAATTAAATTGCTGCTAACGGCGACGTGCCACGTCATCGGAACGATCACGCCCAAAACAAACAGCCCAAACCCTGAATCGGTACGATTCAGGACAAAACCACCACGAGACCAAACCGACGACACGCTTGTTAGCAACATTTATTACTTCAATAATTAACTCCTGAAAATCACAAATTAATATCAACTTATCCCATAAAAAATCAATATAAATTACGTCTTTTAAGTAAAATTTGAGACCAAATATCGAAAGTCATCCACCAAATAATGAAAGAAGTTTCATTATTTTTTCCTGCGAAATAATCGGATATTATAATTTTAATTCGTTGTTTATCATAGAGTTCGTTGTTTAGGAAGTCGATATCATTTATACGAGTTAACAGATAATCTTTATTTAAATTGATAAAAAAATCTATTTGGTTTGATGAATCTTTAATGAGTAATCTCATAAATTTTCCCCAGATCAAACTAGTATATTTATTATTTTGAAAAGGTATGATAGTATCATATCTAGCTAAAGGGAAGAATCTTAACCTTTTTGATAAATTTAGTAACTTATTGTTAATTTTTTCTTTAGTACGAGATTCTATAGGTAGATTAAAAACTTCTGATAAAATCATTGGTTGAATTAATGGCATTATATTCTGGACTATCTGATCTAATCTTGTTTGTGTTATATATCCACTATTGCCAGTTCTATATCTTATATTATATAGATCTACCCAGTTATCAATACCAAATTCAGAAACATCAGGCATGTTATTCAGCAAATTAGATATATCCTCATTTTGATTTCGTTGCCAGTCTTTAATAACATCATCATTAAAAATCATTGGTTTAGAAAGTTTAAGATAATAAGAGATCTTATTAATATTACTATCAAACAAAGCTTGTTTTCCCAGAATAGCAAGTCTATTTGATAGACCACGTCTAAGATATTCTCCCTTTCCTCCATCAATAAAAAATTCATTCTTTGGTAATATTTTATAATAACTCAATTCATGGTATGTATTAGCTGGCAATGAACAATTAGTTTCAGCAACATAATCTTTCCAAGTACCAAAATCGTCATCAGAAGAAAATAATGGATAATCATGATTAACATGATTAAATTTATAAGTACGGGCTATTGAATTAGCGATCTTAACATCAAAAATTGACTTCTGACCAAATGTATGTGTTTCCCAATTACCTTTCTCTTGTTTTAACAAAAGCGCTAGAATACTTCTAGAATCAATACCACCTGAAAGTCCCAAGTTGATTTTTCCTTTTTGTAATATTAAGGTATTTAGTAATTTTGAGACTAGAAAACCAACTTGATTTAAATTAGCATTCTTCTTTGTCGGTAACCAAGGATTGTTTGTAATTAATAGCTTATTATTGGTTATTTTTGCATAGCCACCAGGTCCTAAAATTTTTACATTTTCAATTAAGGTCTGATATACTAAGGGATTTTCAAAACTCCATAAAGAACAAAGGTATTTAAAATTAAATTTAGGTGAACTTATAAAACTAACAATCCAATCTAATCTTGTTGAAAAAAATACATCATCATCTGTTTCATAAAAAAATAATTTTCTTAAACCTAATTGATCATTAAAAAACTCTAGACCTGCTTGATTTTCTGTAATTAACAAGAAATGACCATTCAAATTAGATAAATCTTTTTTTTTATTGATAATATTTTTCCAGTCATATTCATTAAGTAAGTTTAATTCTTCATCTAAACCTGTGCCTGAAACAATATTAATAAATCCATTCTGATCTTCAAAGTTGAGTAGTGATTGTCCCTCACAAAAAATTGCTATTTTCTTCTTTTCTAATGCAATAGTTGGTGAAAAGGGTAATTTAATTTTTTTTAAATTTTCTTTTTTTGAGATTCCACCTAAAATCCAAGACAAATATTTTCTCCTTTATTGCTGCTAACGCCGGGCGTGCCATGTCATCTTGCCATGAGCATTGGATTTGATTTTTAAAATCCTGATGCGATTAGTAAGATGATAAAAAAAGAGCAAATAAAAGTCAAGGGTTGTCTATTTGCGAGTCCCCGTGGACGCAATTTTAAACGACGTTCTGCTTCGATACTGTTGCGAGTCTTTTTAAAGTGTCGCGCCCGGCGTTAATCAACATGGAGCGAAGCGGAATATTGATTAACATATGTACGCCACGTCCATTTTTTTATTGTACATAACTAACCTATAGTTACGGTATTTTTGCTGTACAATAACTCCCATATAAAAGTTATTGTACACTTAATTGCTTTGTCAATTCTATGTCTAATTATCAATTATGCAACTATTAGTAAAAATGAATAATCGAATTTGTATGTCAAGAATATAAGTATTTGACAGTGTGAAGTAAAATAGCAAGAAGTACGGAGTGCGAGAGTAAACAAAATTATGATTAGAATAACATTTATAAATGGTTCGTATTATTGCGAGTCTGGAATTACTAAGTTAAAATTGAAGCTTGATAGTTTTGATCGGACTATTGGCGTAAATAGGAAAACAACCAGAAGAAGATTGAGAGCAAATGAGATTGTAATTTTTATGAATATTTATGAAGATGTATATGAAAAGTGGATTAAGATAAGAACTGAAAATTTTCAAATGTATGATGTAAAACCTGAAGATTTGATTTATCAGAAAGAGCATTTGAGAAGATAGTACATAATGTTTAAGTCAGAGAACTATCCCAATTCACATTGATTCTATCGGTGTTATTACAAACGATAATTAGCTAAATGTAGATTTACACTAATAAGTAGTTATTGGCTGTTACAGAGCATTTAAATTGAACTGAACGGAATTTTGAAGCAAAAAAGGAAGCCAGATAGATTCCCTTTATTTCACCAATACCATCTTCTTCACTTTCTGGTTATCACCTGCTTTGTTAGTAGCAACAGATTACGGAGTTCTTTTTGGTTGCTTATTAAATTTCTTTTTTGCTTTTTGTTCCTGTTTCTTTTTCTTCTGTTTCTGACTCTTTTGTTTATCCTTTTTCCCGCCTTTGTCTCCCATTGTGTACTCCTTTTCTTTAGTACGATACATCGCACCTATCATTCTCGACTCATCGGACAAAAAACCTAACACATATTAGACTGCTTAAAATCCAATATCCTACTTAATTCAGCAGAAATCTTTTTAACATGTTTTTTAACCGAAGTTTTAATTACAGTTAACCACTTAGATACCTGCGTCATTAAAATTACGATATTAATATTAACAAAGCTGTGTTCCATAACAACGTGAAAAAAAATGAGAAAAGTGAGAAAGTTGTCAAGGAAAATTATGTACTCACGCATCCCCCGAAATTTTTTCAAAATTTTTGAATTCACAATTGCAGTGGTTCATTATGTTGTTTTTGAAATGTGACTTTCTGATATAAGCTGATTTTATTGAAGCAATACTTAATAACAGTTGCGATTTTATAATATACAAACTTGTTAAGTTCAGATAACTTATTGTTTCTTTCCAACATCATATTTGTAAATGTTTTAGCGAGTCGATATTTCCAACTGTCCAGACCATACAGAAAACTGAGAGCAACCCAAAGCAAGGTATTCATAGTTTGCAATCTTCTGTAAGTAAGCAATTGAATATCTT
>JAVCCF010000124.1 GCA_030765625.1 Candidatus Tenebribacter burtonii | reverse complement strand
AATGAATTGTTCACACTTACAAATGATTCTCTAATTCTCTCTTTTGAGATACCCAGCGATCTTCCCAGTAATAATGTAACCGGATAAAGTATTTTAATATAAGCTCTTATTGCAAATCTGGCAACCAACAAATTAGTTTCAGAATAACTTGTAAGCAAAACCAGTATCGTTCCCATTGTAAGTACAAAGAAAAACACTCTGAGGGCAGTGAGTGATAAATCGGCTAATATTGTACTAATCTCATGCAATCGGGGAGATATAAACCACCACAAAAGTGTGGTTACGGCCATCATTAAGATAAGAGTGATCGTTGATAAAATAAGAAATAGATTTTTACCTTTTGTATTTATCTTAAAATCCATCTTCTATCTTTTCACCTGTTTCTATTCTGGCACCCAAACTGAAAGCATGAGCTGTCATAATATTTTTTCCTGCCGGCTGCACTTTTTTAATAAGCATATTTTTATCTGCTGTATTAACAATAATACCATTTTTGCTAATATCTAATATACTTCCGGGATGCTCCTTTGAGAGGTTATCCAATATTTTTACTTCAATTATTTTAATTCTTTTTTCTCGGAAAGATGCTGTAATTCCTGGAACTTCGGCAAGTCCGCGAACTTTATTTCTGATATTACCAGCCGGATTATTCCAATTTATAAGAAGATCATCCTTTAATAATTTATGACTAAAAGTTGCTTTTGTATGATCTTGTTCTTGAAAAATTATTTCATTTTGCTCGATTTTTTGCAGAACATTAACAACATCTTGTGCACCACTTTCAGACAATTTTTTATATAGTAAGGTATAACAATCACTTTCTGCTATTTCTATTTTATTCTGAGAAATAACAGGGCCGGCATCCATCTTTGCAGCAATTCTAAATATTGTATTTCCGGTATTTTTATCACCATTAAAAAGTGCATAATTAATTGGAGCTGACCCTCTGTATTTTGGTAATAATGACGGATGCAGATTGATACATCCAAAAGCAGGCAACTTTCTTATTTCTCTCTTAAGGTAACCGCCGTAAGCCACTGTGATAATTATATCCGGAGAAATATCCGTTAATTTGTTAATCATTCCAGGAGAATTTACATCTTCCGGTTGAATTACAGGAATGTTTAGTTGTTCTGCTGCTATTTTTACAGGTGTTGCCTGCGGTTTTCTATTCCTTCCTTTTGGTCGATCTGGTTGAGTAATGCAAAGTAATGGTTTAAATCCTGTATCTGCCAGCGCTTTTAAAGTGGGAACAGCAAAATCCGGTGTTCCCATAAAAACTATTTTCTCTATTTTCATATAAAATATTAAAGCAATAATTCCCCGATATTTTTACCATTTTTATCTGTTGTATTTTGTATATCATTTAATTTTTTCTTTAAGAAAATTCGTTTCAATTTAGTAACTTTATCAACAAAAAGAATACCGTCTAGATGATCGTATTCGTGCTGCAGTGCTCTTGCAAATAGACCGTCAGTTTCGTAACGAACCTTTTTGCCTTTTCCGTTCAATCCTTCAATAATGACTCTTTCTGCCCGATGAACGGGTTCAAAAATTCCGGGTAAACTGAGGCATCCCTCATCCGATTCAACCTCGCCCTTAAATTCTTTGAATTCAGGATTTACTAAAACCAGCGGATTTTTCTTTCCCTCATTAGCGAACCAAAAAGGATCTACAACGAAAATACGAAGTGATCTGCCAACTTGTGGAGCTGCCAGACCTACTCCGTCTTTTTCATACATTGTAAAAGTGAGGTCATCAATGAAATTTTTGACTTCATCCGTGAATTCCGTTATAGGTTTTGCGACTTCACGTAGAGTTTTGTCACCGTATAATCTTATGTGAAGACTATTTGGTTTTCGGCTTTTCATCATTGACTATACCGGCGATAGCCGATCTTACAAATTCGATCTTTGTACCGGTTGTATCATCGACACGTAATACAACGGTATTTTTGTCTTTCTTAATGTTCACGATCTTTCCAACTATCCCTGCATTTGTAGTTACTTCATCGTTGATCTTCAAATTATCTACAAGACCTTGATGTTCTTTTTGTCTCTTGCGTTGAGGGCGGATAATAAGAAAATAGAGTATCACAAACATTAGAATAAATGGTAAGAATTGTGCAACCATGCTTGGTTTTGCTGCTGCCTGTGTTCCCGCTTGAAGTATAATACTAAACATAATTTATCTCCTTTTGTTTATTAAAAGTTAAAATTGTTTATAGCAATAATGCGTCAAGTGATAAGGAAATATGGTATTAAATTCTTGAAATTAATAATCGACAGGGATTGTGCTCTTCTTGTTTTCTCTCAATCTGAACGTGAATGCTTATATTACCAGCATCTTTCATTCACCCATTATTTCAAAAGCATAATCTTTGTTGCTGTTTCTTTTCCATTATGCTGCAATTTAACAACATACTGTCCACTAGCAACAGATTTTCCATGATTATCTTTTCCATTCCAGTTGATCTCAAGTTGACCCCTCTTAGTGAAAGTATTGATTAGAGTTTTTACTTTCTGTCCTTTAATGTTGTAGATTGACAAATCAATTTTTCCTGATTCCGCCAATTCAAATTTGATAGTTGTTGTTGGATTAAATGGATTGGGATAATTGGATAATTTGGAACCTGCTATTAATATAAAGTCATCAGTAGTTCCCGTTCCCTGCCATTCGTAGCATCCCATATCAATGATGTCTTCATAAATCCTTAGATTACCATCCAAATCATATTCAGGAAGTTCAATCCCAATCGGTAGATCTAATGTTCCGGAATTAATACAAGGAGAACTTGATAATAATGTAAAATCATTATATGAATCTGCAAATTGCGGATCTGAAAAAATATTATTTTCAAAGTATGGAGGTTGAATATTTACAGGATGACAGTAAATACCATCTGATCCAAATTGAATAGCAGAATATTTAATATATGTTCCACTTGAAGATGAACCAATATAAATTTGATTTTGCACATCTTCATCAGAGGTGTTAAAATAAAATATTGAATTGTAAATTTCTACATTGAAATCAGAAATTGCATAATAAGCACCACCACCATAGATAGCATTATTTCTCACAAAAGTAGAATTAATAAATTTTGCGGAAGAATAACCTGCAGAATAAACTGCTCCACCAAAATCAGATTGATTGTAACTAAAAAGGCAATTTATGAATTTCGGAGATGCATCATTCAAATGAATAGCTCCTCCAAATTCAGAATTATTATTATTAAAAATGCAATTTGTATAAGATAAGCTTGAGTCGGTTAAATAACAAGCACCTCCAAAATAGGAATAATTTTCTTCAAATTGTGAAGAGAAAATATACATCTGACCGGAATCACTGTAATAAGCACCTCCTCGCATCTCTGCTGAATTGTTTCTAAAAATGCAATTAGTAATTTCCGAATCTAAATAGTGATCTTTCGTAAAAATTCCACCACCATAACCTTGAGTAGTATTGTATTCAAAGACGCAATTTGTTACAGAAGGTCGGTTATAATCAAAATATGCACCGCCGGCAGAGATTTCAGCTTCATTATGATGAATGAATGAATTTTCTAAAGCAAGATTACAATGATGTGAATAGATACCACCACCGGAAACCGAAGCAAAGTTATTACAAATTTCAGTGTTTCTAATAATTGGATGAGCAAATGATAAATAAATTCCTCCACCAAGTTCTGCTGAGCAATTAGAAATTTTTAAATTATCAATTAAAAGGTTAGAGTAATGTAAGATAGACATCCCTCCGCCATTTATATCATTGCAGTTTTTTATTTCTAAATAATTAAGTTGGCTGATATTGTTTTCCCAGTTATAATCCATAAAAACAACTCCTTGCCAAAACTGAACTGTAGCAGTTGGTTCAAATATTACTTTTGAATTTTCTGATCCTAAAACAAATAATGAACCAATAATTTCAAATTTATAATTACCATTAAATTTTACAGTTACTCCTTCTTGAATGATCAGAATATCACCTGAAGCAATTACTATATCGCTTTCAATTATGTATTCCGGTTGATTCCAAATACCACTTACATTTTCTCGTGTATTTTGTGAGAAGAGTAAGGGAATTGTTAAAATTTGTAGAATGAAAATGAGTAATGTCCTGTTGTTCATAATTTCTCCAATCCTATTTATTTCAATAGAATCATTTTGTTTACAGTTATTGATTCACCAACAGTAATTTTGTAAAAATATATTCCTGATGAAATAAAATTATTTTTCGAATCTTTCCCATTCCAAGAAATTAAATGCGATCCTTTTTTCATATTGTTATCTATTAGTTCAATAATTTTTTGTCCTTTGATATTGAAGATAGTCACCTTGATTTTTTCATTTATATCTTTTAATAAGTCAAAATGAATTGTAGTACTTGGATTAAAAGGATTCGGAAAATTAGAAATGTTTGATAAATATGATGAGGTTGATGGTACGATAATATCTTCTACATTAACCAATTCATATAATAAAATTACACATTGCGTAAATTCACCGCTTACAACTTCCACATTATATTCAGTTGTTTCTTCATAAAACATTCGTTTTGCAGAAATATTGTAAAATCCTGCCGGAAGTTTACATTGGTAATTTCCTAAGGTATCGGAAAACGTAAATTTTCCCTCGGAATTACTAAACGTTAATAAAACATAATCCACTTGCTCCCCACTGTCCGGATTAAAAGTATATCCATCAATACCACCGAGTGGAGTTGAATTATATTCATAAGGACCAATATCTATTCTGCTTTCTCCATTTCCGTTACCATCGTAAACACGTTGTTGATAATCAAGATCAAATGCTTGATAGAAATTTAGAGAATCAAAACCGGTATCAATGGCAATACTACCTTCTAATAGATGATAATTGCCAGCTTCATAATCAACATAAATCGAATCTAAATCAGAATAATCAATTTCAATGTTACCTCCAGCATCATTTTGCTCAGGAATAATATTGGTTGTGATACAATTTTGAAATTGAATATTCCACAAATTATAATTTCCTCTCATAAAGCAATTTCTGAAAAGAATATCATTTAAATAATTAAAGGAGGCAGTTATATTGAAAAAACAATTATTAATTTCTGTATCAACAGAGGGAGAAAACTCTAACTCACAGTCATCAAAAATACAATTAGAAATATCGTATTCATCATAAAAAGTAACTTCACTATTTTTACAATTATTATTGATAAACAACTGCAATGAACCTGATGAACCACATTGCATTGAAACATCAACATTATTATAAAAGTTGTTAGAAATTACACCATTAACAAAATAAATACCTAATTCAGTGCTTGGTACAGAATCTGAAATAAAATGATTGTTATTTAAATAAACTTCATTACTATTAGAGATTGAATGCTGATAATAATTATCTAAATTATAATTGCTGTTGAGATAATTTTTGCTAATATAATATTTTGTTCCGATTTGCGAGCGAATATAAATGTTTGAAAGGTTATTGTTGTTCATAAAAGTGTTGCAATTATTTATTATTACAATATTACTGTCGGGTAAACAATTCCCATTAAATGCTACTGAAACTTGGTCTTCGTCTGCATTGTTAATGCTTACAAAATCATAAGCCCCATCTATCCAATCAGGATTAATTCCATCATCTATATAGAAATAGTTATTGGTAATCTCAATTTCTCCGTTATTCTCTAAATTAACTCCGGCATAATTATCTTTGAATCTGCAATTTCTGATTGATAAATTTTCAATTTCTCCAGAAAAAGTTCCTGTTGCTTCATTTGAAAAATCTATGCAAATTAAGGAAGAATATTCAAAAATGCAATGGTTAAAAGTGCTTTTTTGAGAAGGATTGTCAAAATAGATAGTTCCCCAATGATTAAATAATTCGTTATTATCACGAGTGAAAATGATACTGTCTTGTTCTGTTCCCATTGCCAGGATATTACCATTTATCCAAAACATATTAACGTCTGAATCTTCACCATTCAGCATGAAATATTCTCCGCTCACATAATTGTCATTATTAAGTAGGGCAGATCCCAGCTTAATATGAGTTCCAGGTAATATGGTAAGAGTTGCTCCCTCATCCACAAAGATATTACCTTCTAATATAATTGGATTATTAATTGGTGACCAGATCGTATCTTCCGAAATATGAATACTTGTTCCAATCAATAAAGAAACTTGAGCAATTAATAATAAAGATAAAAGAAATCTAAACATAATTTCCTCATATAGCCGTATTTTTTATTTTAACATTAAAATTTTCTTAGTTGTGTGAGCTTGTTCTGTTTGCACTTTGTATATATAAACACCGGAAGAAACACTATTTCCATTTTCATCCTGTCCATTCCAAACCACAAAATGCCGACCTTCCGGTAGAAGATCGCTAACAAGCTGTTTTACTTTTTGACCCTTAGTATTATAAATCGAAATTTCTACTTCACTTCTGGTGGGTAATTCATAAGTTATTGTTGTGGTAGGATTAAATGGATTAGGAAAGTTTGATGCATTTAAGCTATTTAAAACCGGAGAAATGGTTTCCTCATTATTAGAAACAGAAGGAATAATTGAATCCATATATAGCAGAATTCCAATGTTTTGTGCAATGTCAATTGTAATGGCAGACATTGAAACATTTTCATAAAAAACACGCTCAGCAAAGATATCATAGGTTCCTGCTTGAAGGCTAATTTCAAAATAACCCGTGTTATCGGAGAAAGTATAATTGCCCGGATCGTTATCAATTTTAAGAAGAGTATAAGAAATAGGATTGCCGGTTGTTGTTTCAAGAATATAACCTGAAATTTTTCCCATTTGAGGAGCTGCAAATTCATAAGGACCAATATCTATTCTGGATTCTCCATTTCCATTACCATCGTAAACACGTTGTTGATAATCAAAATCAAAAGGAAAATAATTTGGAGTATTAAAACCAGCATCGATTGCCAAACTTCCATCAACTAGATGATAATCTCCATTTTCAAAATCCTCGAAAAAGGATTGAGCTTGAGATAAATCAACAAAAATATTTCCACCTAAATCAATAAATTCCCAAGAATCATCAAAGTCATGGATGCAATTCCTGAACGAAACTTGAAGATCATGAGAAGTATATCCATGCAATTCCTCATTTCCCAATAAAATACAATTTGTAAAAACAAAATTATAATAATATAGGTGGTCATTTATCACTTCTGAATTGTTTAGAATGATATTATTAAAAACAGGATTAAGGATGGTAATTGCATTTTCATGGGGAGATTCATAATTCTTTTGAATATTATTGTGAAAATCGACATCACCATATATTCTTACTCGACCACCATCGATTATATTATTTATTACTTTTCCATTAGTATCAGTATCAAAATAAATGGAGGAATCTTCCAAATAATTATCAACAATTTCACAATAAGTATCTTCAATCGTAATACTGCTATGACTGAGAAAATTATTTTTAAAATAAATGGGAACATTGGTTTCATCATAATGATCATTATCGATTGCTTCACCACAATCATAAAAATTATTGTCAAAAACATATAGTGGCTCTGTGCCATCATAAATATCTAATCCATAGCTGGAGTTAAGGTCATTGTCTATAAAAAGACAAGAGCTTATATTGATTCTTCCTTCACTGGTAAAAATATTATCAGCAATCAGCGGCGGAGATGAATTTTGATTTGTTTGTCCTATGAAAATTGATGTGAGATACTGATTACTAAGATAATCATTAAAATTATTGTCAGAATGTGATATATTCATAAAAAATGCAAGCAGGTTAACTGAAGTGTCAGTACCTAGGGTACCGATATTATTCAAAAATTCACAGTTTTGAATAATTGCATTTCCATCAGCTAAAAATAAAGTAAAGTATCTTCGGTCGTTTACAACCTTCATACCAGCGGAATGTTCAAATTTGCAATGCTTAAAAATATTTAGTTGGGATGATATTCCCGAGTTAATGTTGCCCCAACAATATTCGTAATCGTTCTGCAATCTTGTAAAGATTATTGGATCTTGTTCTGTTCCTTCTGCAATAATTCTTCCATCTATGAAAATGTTTTTGGCAATCGAACCACTTGAATAAGTAAAACGAAAATTTTGGTAGTGGTCGGTGTAATCAGTTAGAATTGCTCCACTTATTTTGATTTCACATCCTGGTAATATTGTTAGTGTAACACCTGAATCAATAAATAAATTATCGGTGATTAGATATGAATTATTCTCTGGTGACCAAGTTGTATCTTCTGTTAAATGTCCACTAACTTGTATATCAGCAAAACAGAGTGAAATTAAAAACGATAGGAAATAACAAAGTAAAGTTTTTTTCATTTTAGCTCCAGTTATATTTACTTTAATTATATTAATATTTCAGTATTTATTGAACATTATTTTTACATTTAAATTAACTTGTTTAAAAAGTTATAATCAATTTTATTATGTCAAGTGATTCGTTTTCATTCTATTTTCATAAGGGAATATGGTGTTAAATTCTAGTTTTCAATTAGGCAAAGCGAAATACTCCAAGGCATACAAGTGTTGATTAATGTTTGGCGTGTGCTGTGGGATCGGAACGATTCAGGCAAAGAACACCAACCAGCCCAACCGCAGACACTTTTATCCGCCTTTGGCGTGGCTTGTTATACGCAAAAATATACATTGATGACTAAAGTGTATTTACTATATTCAGTTATTGATGTTCAGCCACATACAATACAGGGAATTCATCTTTAATTGCTATAGTTAAATTTGTTAAAATGCAATTTAAATCATCAAGTGAGAATCGATAACTCTTTCCATTATTTGATGTTATCTTAACTTCAAATATTTGTGTAGATTCTGAGGCTGTATTGTTAATAAAATTGATATCAGTTTTATGGGCTAAACCATTTCTTAAATTTGTTAGATAAGCTTTTAACTCAGTATAATCTGGATTATGTAAAGTTGGGAAATTAATTTTTGTTAAATTATTCAAATTAATTAGAAATTCATTATTAGGATAAATAGCTGAAAAAACATTCAGTAAGGCTCCAATGACTAGAGTGTATTCAAAATCAGTTTCTTGTTTTGAAGTATTATACATTTTTATTGTTCTAATTGCAAAAATAATATTATTCTTAAAATACATATCTATTCCCTCGCAATATGGTGAGAATTTTCAGCTAATTTTATATTAAATATCTTTTTTTATTACGAATAAATAACTACTCATATAATTTGTTTTTTAGTCTTATAATTAATTCTGACTTTGGTGCATATTTTTCAATCATCTCTAATGATTTTAAAACATGTTGCCTGTCATTTTGCTTCAAAAATAATACGCCTGCTTGATAAAAGTTATCAGCAGCTGTTGTTTTTTTGCGTCTATTAATAATTCCCAAATTGTAATATGCGTGTGCATTATTAGGATTAATCACTATTGCTTTCTCATAGCATTCTTTTGCTTTATTGAAATGACTTTTATTTCCATAATTATATCCCAAATTGTAATATGCGTTTGCATCATTAGGATTGATCTCTATTGCTTTTTCATAGCATTCTATTGCTTTATCGTTCTTGCGTTGATTTCCATAAATATATCCCATATTGTTATATGCGTATGCATGATCAGGATTGATTTCTATTGTTTTCTCGTAACATTCTAGAGCTTCATTATATTTTTTCATATCATTATAAACAATCCCCATTTTATAGTAAACACTTGCTAAACTAGGGTTTATATCTAACGCTTTTTGGTAAAATTCCAAAGCCTTGTCATATTTTCCATCTTCAGCATATTCATTACCCTTTTTAAAATAATTTACACTTGGATCACAACTAATTAAAATTAAACTAAATAGTAATACATAAATAATCTTTTTCATTTTTCCTCCAGTTATTCTCTAATTTTAAATAATAATATCAGGATTAATACCATATTTTTCTATATTCAAAATACAAAAACCTGAATTAGCTAAATAATTTTTATCATCCTTATATCTTTGAAAATATTTTAGAATTTTATTTGTATTATTATTTGCAATAAAATAAAGATTTTCACTGAAATTTAACACTTTTTTGTATAGCATTAGTTTAAATAAATCTTTTTTAAAATCTGAATAATTTAGGTTAGGATTAATTTTGCATTCCATTGAGAAAATCTGGTTTTGTGGATTTGTATCTGACTGACTTTTATGAATAATCAGGTCAGGTCTAATTCCTAAACCAAAGTTCATGCTCTGATACTGTTTAAAAATTTGACTGTTTCTATCAATTCTTTCTTCAATTCGTTTATATTTATCAGTAATTATTTGGAAATCATTATCTCTATAATCTGTATGATCACATAAAAGAATCTTAATTTCTGAGACAAAATTATTTTCAGGAGAAGACTTATTGGTAGAATAATGAACTCCAACTGGATTATTCATAGAATAAGAACTTTCAGGTAACACATTAATATTTTTTATTATTGTTTCAATTATCATTTAATCTCCTATCTTATTTATAGACAATGAGATATAGTGAAGCTAAAAGTTAATCATCTTCGGAATCAACCGAATTACAATCTGTAAAACAATATTAGCATAAATTCCCGCCATAATATCATCTGCCATCACTCCCCAGCCCTTGGGAAGTTTTTGTAGAATATTAACCGGTTCCGGTTTGAGAATATCAAATATCCTAAATAATACAAATGCTGCTATTATCACGATCAATGTTTTTGGCAGGAACAAGACGGCTATAAAATAACCCCAGAATTCATCCAAAATTATTTTGCCGTTATCGTGCCCCAGTCCTTCTTCTGCTTTGGAAATGAAAAATACTGAAATTACACTACCAATAAGAATAACGATCAATGCAATAGATGAATTATAATAGTTACCGAACCAATGATCCGGTAACGCAAAATAAACTATCGCAGCAAAGAGAGTTCCGGCTGTTCCAGGAGCTTTCGGAAAGTAGCCTATTCCAAACAGGGTTGAAAGATATTCAGAAAATTTATTCATTATTCTTCTATCAAGATTTCTACGTAAGTTTCCTGCATTAATTCTTTAATCCAGTTTCCATATAATTCGATTTCTTTTTGGGAAGTAACCATCTCTTTTAATCTATCAAAAATTTCAGTATATTTGTATTCTCTCTCTGCAATCTGATTCAGAATTGAAAAAATATAGAAGTTATCCTGTTCTCTGATTAATCCTGTATTTTCTCCAACTTCCAGATTCTCCAAATATTTTTTGAACATTTCAGGAAATGTGTCTTTAGTAAATTCACCTAATATTCCACCATTCACGGCAGTTTTTTCATCCTCAGAATATATTTTAGCCAATTCGATGAATTCTTCTCCATCAGCAAGTTTTTGTAAAACACTTTCCATTAATTTAATATTAGCCTGAACATCTTCTTGAGTAGCTTCTACTTTTTTTAGGATATGACTGGCATTTACTTCATTTCCTTTTTTTTCTAAGATTTTAATTATGTGATATCCAAATTGTGTTTCTATAACCTCACTGATCTCACCCGGCATCAAAGCAAAAGCTGCTTCTTCAAATGGTTTAACCATCATTCCTTTTCCAAAAAAGCCAAGATTTCCACCATTTTGAGCGGAAGGTCCATCACTGTATTTTTTGGCTAATTCAGCAAAATTAGCACCTTCAATAAGTTCATCACGAATTTTATTAATTTCTATAAGAACTTTATTTTTAGTGTCATCCCCTGCCTTTATGAAACGTACGATCATTCCAACTTTATACATTTCAGGACGTTGAGGAATATCAATTAAATTCTCTTTATAATATTCTTCAACTTCTCCTTCTGTTATGTGAATCTTGCTTTTAATATTATGCTGTATTATTTGTGATTTTAGTTGTTCTTCTGTCATCATTTCGATATAATATTCTTTTAGATCAGGAACAGAGAGACCAGCATTTTTAAGTTCTTTCTTAAATTCTATTTCACTGGGAAATTGGGATGCAACCTGCTTTATCTGGTTATCTGCCATTTCTCTTATCATCTGTTCATCAACTTCATATTCTTCTTCTTTAGCTTTTTGGATGACTAATTTAGATTCTATCATATCATTTAGAATATCAAATTGAGTGATATTATCCATATTTATTCCTGAAGCATTCAATTGCTGCATTCTTTTTTCTAAATCGCTTTTTAAGATTATTTCTCTGCCAATTTTTGCAATTATTT
>JAVCCF010000089.1 GCA_030765625.1 Candidatus Tenebribacter burtonii | reverse complement strand
TATTTCAAAAAATTACAGAACCAACAGAACAAGAAGTGATCACAAAGATTAATATTAACAATGCTGATATCGAGAAATTGATAAAACTTCCTGGAATTGGTCAAATAAAAGCTAAGGCAATTATGAATTATAGAGAAAATATCGGAGGATTTAAATCATTAAAAGAACTTACTAAAGTAAAAGGAATTGGTAAAAAAACATTTGAAAAGATACTTCCTTATATCGAAACGATTGGAGATTCTACAGAAATAATTGCTTTCATTCCCGATAGTTTAAAAGAATTTTCTGGGAAAATAAATATCAATACTGCATCTCTAACTGAACTAATTTCATTACCGAGTATCGGTGAAAAGAGAGCACAGAAAATAATTAATTATAGGAACGAGGCAGGAAATTTTAATAATACAAAAGACATTATGAAAGTGAAAGGAATTGGAGAGGGTATATACACTAACATTAAGGATATGATAGAAATTTCTGACTAATGTTAATTCAAGCTTCGATTTTGTAGTTAACAATTAAATTTTACAGTTGACCTATATATAACAAATCAAAAAAAATAAATAAAAAAATTGGAGTTCGCAAAATGAAAATAAAGTTACGATAAATATTTTCTGGAGGAAGTATGGATATAGAAAAAGCTCAACTCTCTATTAAACAATTGAAAGAAATACAAATATTGGCAAATGAAGCACGCGGTTCCATTATTAAAATGACATCATTAGCAAAATCAGGACACCCCGGTGGCTCTATGTCTACGATTGATTTTATGCTAACATTATATAATATGATAAACGTTGATCCAAAAAATCCAAAAATGGATTCACGGGATCGAGTGATAATTAGTCACGGACATACTTCTCCAGCCGCATATTCCACTCTTGCATCTTGCGGATTTTTCAATATTGATGATGCAATCTCCCAATTCAGATTAGCCGGTAGTATTTATGAAGGTCACGTTGAGCCGGATGTACCTGGCATTGAATGGGCAAGTGGAAATTTGGGTCAGGGGCTTTCAGCAGGATGCGGTTTTGCACTCGCTAGTAAACTAAAAAATATTGATAATCATACTTTTGTTCTTATGGGTGATGGCGAACAGCAAAAGGGACAATTATGCGAAGCAAGAAGATTTGCCGTAAAATATAATTTGAATATCACTGCTTTTATCGATTATAATCAACTACAGATCAGCGGAAATATACATAATGTCATGCCGCAATATATTTTAGAAAATTATCTCTCAGATGATTGGGATGTGATTGAGATAGACGGTCATGACCTTATCGAGATAAGAGATGCGATTATTGATGCTGTTCAAAATGAAAAACCAACTGTGATAATTGGACACACCATCATGGGGAAAGGTGTTTCATTTATGGAAAATAAAGAAAAATATCACGGGTCTACCTTATCAGAAGAACAACTTGATGAAGCATTAAAAGAACTAGGGCTTGAAAATAATATTGAAAAATACAAAAAGCTCAGAAACGAATTTAATGTTACCGGTCCCAACCATAATAACAAAACTTCCAATTTTGATTTTGATTTAGATCTTGGAGAACCAATAATATATGAAGATAAAACTGATAATCGTTCTGCATGGGGAAATGCAATTGCTGATATAGCTTCTAAAAATGAGAATGCTCCGATAGTTGTTTTAGATTGCGATCTGCAGGGAAGTGTGAAAACTAAAGAGTTTGAAGTTGCCTTACCACAGAATTTTATTCAAAGTGGGATAATGGAACATAACACGGCTGTTGTTGGCGCAGCTATGTCTAAAGAAAGATTGCAGGTTTTCTTCCCGGATTTCGGCGTTTTTGGCGTTGATGAAACTTATAACCAGCATAGATTGAGCGATATTAATCATACAAATTTAAAAATAATTACAACTCATGTTGGTTTAGATGTTGGTGAAGATGGCAAAACACATCAGTGTATCGATTATTTTGGAGTTATAAAAAATCTATATCACTTTAAAACTATTATTCCTGCAGACCCAAATCAAACTGATAGGGTTATTCGATATATTTCTGGAAAATATGGAAACTTTCTCATTCCTATGGGACGTTCCAAATTGGATTTAGTAAAAACAGAAAAGGGTGAAATATTTTTTGGAAAAGATTATAAATTTGAATATGGAAAATCTGACCTGCTTAGAAATGGGAAAACTGCTGCACTTTTTGTAATGGGAACCCTTACAGGGAAAGCTTTAAAAATTGCAGAAAAATTAAAAGCACAGGGAATTTCACTTCAAGTATGGAATATTTCCTGCCCGAGTTATCTGGATGAAGATGTGTTAAAACAAGCGGCAAAAACCGGAACAGTTTTCACTTATGAGGATCATAATGTGAATACAGGAATTGGAAACAGCATTGCGGATAAAATGATGCAGATGGGCTTACATTGCAAATTTGTGAAATTTGGAGTTGAAGACTACGCATTTTCCGGCAATAGCGATGATGTATTTAAATATTGTAAATTAGATGTTGATTCAATAGTAAAAAGAATACAAAAAACACTGATAAGAAAAGAAAGTAAAAAATAGAAGTAAGTAATAATTCTCCTGAGATTATGAATCTAAATTAATAATCTGCTTAATATTAATTTTTAACAATTGTAATTTTTAAAACTTTTCAGTTCTTACAATTAGTAATTAACAATAACTATATATGATAAAGTTTAAAAAAGGAAAAGTTAAAATAAAAAGAAAATGACAAATTAACAATTTGTATCAAGAAGAATAAAATATAACTTAATTATATTAATAAATAAAAAGGGCAGAGAAACTCTGCCCTTTTTTATAATATATTATTAATTTATCCACTAATATTTAGTTCATTAATCAAAATAGAAGATGCACCGTTACTGCTCATATCAAATTTGAAGTTATCTGCAATTGCTTCTACCCCATTTAGCATCTGCAAGAAATTTCCACTTACTGTAAACGGCTTGAGAGAATGTTTACGTTTACCGTGTTCCCATAAGAAACCTTGAGCACCTAATGAAAAATCACCTGAAATCGCATTAGCACCGGAGTGCATTCCCTGCAAACTGACAATTTCGATTGTTTTATTATGTTTTAAAAAAAGGTCAGCTTCTTTATATTCACCTGCTTCTATAAGAAAATTTGATGTACTAATTCCAAGAGTACCTTTGTAACCACGGGATCCATTACCTGTCGATTTTACACCGTCTTTTCTTGCAGTTATTGTATTATGAAGAAATGATCTTAGAACACCATTCTCAATTAAAACTGTTCTCTCTGTTGGGTAACCTTCATTATCAAAAGCAGAAGTAGAAAAACCATTTGGATGTAAGCCATCATCAATGATTGTGACTTTTTCGTTAGCAATTTGTTGTCTTATTTTTCCTTTAAGAAGTGATCTCCCTTCCTGAACAGATTTTGCATTGAAGATTCCTGAGAAAGTTGCAAGCATTGTTGCCATCATTTCATTATTGAAAACTACTGCATACTTCCCAGTCTCAGCAGGTTTTCCATTCAGAAGATCAGTACTTTTCTTAACACTTTCTTCAGCCATTTTCTTTGGATCGAATTCACCAAAATTTCTTGTTATATGGAATTCTATTCCCATTCGCTTATCGTCTTTTTCTGCTGATAATGCACCAACATAAGCATATGCAAAATTTTGGGTATCTTCTTTATCTAATCCCTTGCTATTAGCAATTCGGCTATAACTTTTTCCATCAGCATAAACTGCGTAAGGAACATTGAAAACTCGCTTATCAGCTTCTTTGGCATATTTTTCAAGATCTTGTGCAAGTTGGATCTTATCCAATACATCAACTTTATCCAAACTTTCAGAATATACATTTGGGTTGTCAGTAATTTCTGGATAATTCTCCATAATAACAACTTCATCATCTTCAGTATATTTTGCATTTTCGATAGCTTCATCTACTATTAATTTAAAGGTCTCATCATCAAATTTTTCTGTGTAAGAATAACCAACCTTTCCATCCTTAACTATCCGTACACCAATCCCTTTTGAATCGGCATAATTAAATGATTCTACATTTTGTTCATTTATCTTTACAGAAAACGAGTTAGCTGCTGATAGTAAAATTTCTGTCTCGTCTGTTTTATCTTTTGCATAAGCAAATATTGTTTGGAATTCTTTCTTATACATATCTGCTCCTCCCCTTAATTTCTTCCACCAACGATAATCTCGTCGATCTTAATTGCCGGTTGTCCTACATTCGTTGGAATACTTCCGCTAACAGAGCCGCACATCCCCTGAGCCATTGCCATGTTATTAGAGATCATGCTAATTTTCAATAAAGCTTCTGCTCCATTTCCGATAAGTGTTGCTCCACGAACAGGTTCTGCAATTTTACCATTTCTTATCATATAGCCTTCTGCAACAGCAAAGTTAAAATCACCAGTTCCAGGGCTTACAGAACCACCACCCATTTTAGCAGCATATATCCCTTCATTAATTGAAGCGATCATATCGTTAAATTTATCATTCCCATTGGCAATATAAGTATTTCTCATTCTACTGGCAGGAGCGAATCTATAAGATTGTCTTCTACCGCTTCCGGTTCTTGCATATCCGGTTTTTATGCTTCCCATTTTATCGACCATATAAGATTTTAAAATACCATTTTCTATGAGAATTGTCTTTTTTGTTGCCATTCCTTCATCATCGATATTCTCACTTCCCCATTCATTTGGTATGGTTCCATCATCTATTGCAGTAAGCCCTTCATAAGCTATTTTCTCACCCATCTTTCCAACAAACACAGAAGCACCTTTTGCAATTGCAGTTGTTTCAAGTGAGTGTCCGCATGCTTCGTGGAAAATAACTCCACCAAAACCATTATCAATAATAACCGGATACTTACCACTTGGAACATAATCCGCATTCAGCATTGTCACAGCGACTTTGGCTGTATCTTTTCCAAGTTTAACTGGATCAATTGATTTAAAGAATTCATACCCAGCAAATCTGCCTGGTCCTTCTCCGCCAACTTGCTTCTCTGTGCCATTAGAAGCGATTGATGAAACATAAACTCTAGAATAATTTCTATCGTCTTCAACAAGTAAACCTTCACTATTCGCTATCATAACATGCTGGTTCTTTTCCATAAACCGAATATCAACCTGACTTATTTGATCACTATACCCACGAGAAGCTTCATCTACTTTTTTGATGAAATCTATTTTGTCCTTTTTTGATATTGTATTATTAGGAATATCAATTGGATGGATATTTGTGATCTCTTTTTCCGTGAGATCGATAGAAGCAATTACATTCTTGCTTTTCGCTGCTTTACTAACTGCATCGGCTGCAGTTAAAAGTGCCTCTTCACTAAGATCATTTGTAAAAGCATAAATTGCTGTATGACCATAAAAAACTCTTACGCCAGCACCGTAATCATTACCAACGATATTCTGTTTCGTTTTGCTGTCGTTAAATGCAATTGTAGAATTGAATGTGTTCTCGACAAACAACTCAGCAAAATCTGCACCATTTGAAAGTGCTTTATCTACCACTCTCTCTATGATGTTCCTGTTTAACATATTGCCTCCTAAATTAATATTTTATTGTAGTTGAAAAATTTATTATTGGCTATTATGTCAAGGGCTTTCAACTTATAATTGATTTAAATTAATGTAATTAAATATGATTCATCATTTAATTTGACAGATTCAGCTTTGAGCAAAGATTGTCCACTAAATTTAGGGAATAAAAAAGGTAATATTATTTATGATAAAAAGCATTGTAGCAATCGTCGGTAGAGCTAATGTTGGGAAATCAACTTTATTTAACAGGATATGTCGAAAGCGAAGTGCCATAGTAGATTTTGAAGAAGGAGTAACTAGAGATCGAAAGTACGAAGAAGCTGAATGGAGTGGACATAATTTTATAGTTGTCGATACTGGTGGGATTATTCCAAAATCAAGTAATAGTATAGATAAAGCAGTTAAATTTCAGGCAGAAATCGCTATTGAAGAAGCAGATTTTATTTTATTTGTTGTTGATACAAAAACCGGTACAACTGCAATTGATATGGAAGTTGCCAAAATATTATCTCCTCACCGTGATAAGGTTTTACTTGTTGCAAATAAAACAGATAATGAAAAAGATGAACTTGAAATTTATGACTTTCTGCAACTTGGATTTGGAGATCCATTTCCAATAGCAGCAATTCATGGAAGAAATACCGGAAACTTCTTGGATGAAGTTGTAAAAAATATTGATACACTTTCTTCAAAGGAAATCGTTGAAGAAGATGTTATTAAAGTTGCTATCGTAGGAAAACCAAATGTTGGTAAATCATCATTAATTAATAGATTATCAGGTAAAGAAGGAAATATTGTAACAGATATTCCAGGTACAACACGTGATTCTATCGATCTTAATTTAACTTATAAAAACAAGAAATTTACATTTATAGATACTGCCGGGTTAAGACGTAAAAAACGTATTAAATATGGTGTGGAATATTTTAGTACTATGCGGACAATTGAGAGCATTAACCGTGCAGATATTGTATTATTACTTCTTGATGCAAGTGATAAAATTTCAACTCAAGACCAACGAATAGCTTCTTATGCAGCAAGAAATTATAAAGAGATAATCTTGATTTATAACAAGTGGGACCTCATTGAAAAAGATAATTCATCTGTTGGAAAGTTTATTGAAAAAATAAAATCTGAATTGAAATTTGTTGAATTTGCACCTGTTATTTTTATATCTGCACTCACAGGGCAACGGGCACATAAGATTTATGAACTTTTACTTAAAGTTGATGAAGAAAGTAAAAAACGGATCCCGACAAGTCAGCTTAACAAATTCCTACAGAAAGTTACAGCAAAATTCCCACCTGCGCATTCCAGCGGGAAACATTCAATGATATATTACTGTTCACAGGTTAAGACACAACCACCAACATTTGTATTCTTCTGTAATAATGCTAAACTCATAACCACACATTACAAGCGGTATTTAAATAATCAACTCCGTGAAGAATTCAAATTTAGTGGTGCAACTATAAAAACAATTTTCAGAAGTCGTGAAAAGTAATATGAATATTATTATAACTCTCATCGCAACATATATTCTTGGAAGTATTCCAACCAGTTATATTATGGGTAAACTTATTAAAGGAATTGACATTAGAGATTTCGGCAGCGGTAACGTTGGCGCTACAAATGCTCTACGAATCCTTGGAACAAAGATCGGTGTGTTCACTCTGATAATAGATATTGGTAAAGGATTTCTAGCTGTGAATATTGCCAGGATCATCATACCTGAACCTACTGATCTCATAATAATTACAACCGGATTATTTGCAATTATTGGCCATATATTTACAATTTTCCTTAAATTTAAGGGTGGTAAAGGTGTTGCAACTTCGGCAGGAGTTTTCATTGCACTTGTTCCCGTTCCTATTACAATCGCCTTATTGGTATTTATTATAACTGTTTGGCTGAGTAAATTTGTGTCTCTCGGTTCAATATTAGCAGCTCTTACACTTTTTATTTCCGAATTAGTAATTAACATCAGAAATTCGTTTACGCAGATAGAAATCCTCGTTTTCACATTTATCGTTGCCTTATTTATCATCATTCGTCACAAAGCTAATATCCAACGATTAATAAATGGAAATGAAAATAAAATTAGTTTTAAGAAAAATTAATTTGGAGCACTAAATGTGTGGCATCATCGGAATTTTTGGAAGTGAGAACGCAGCCAGTATGGCAACTTTAGGGCTTTTTGCTGAACAACATCGTGGTCAGGAAAGTTGCGGAATGGCAGTGAATAATGGAACAACCATCAAGTTACGAAAAAAAATGGGATTAGTTAAAGATGTATTCACTTCCGAGAAAATCAAGAATCTTGAAGGTAATATCGCAATTGGACACGTCCGTTATCCTACTCGTGGATCTTCATCAATATACAATTCCCAACCACATATTGTTGAAACACTTTCCGGTCCTTCTTATGCTCTATCAAGCAATGGAGACATAATTAATTACAATGAAATAAGAAGCTGGTTAGAAAAAAAAGGTGTTTACTTCGCAAGCGGAAATGATGGAGAACTCATCCTCAAATATATTGTTTATCATGTTGAACGAGAAAATTATACAATTCCAGATGCAATAAAAAAGATGATGGGATATGTCAAAGGTGCCTTTTCTACAGTTCTTGCAACAAAAACAGAAATGTATCTTTTCCGTGATGCATATGCCCTTAGACCAATGAGTTACGGTAAAACAAAAGACGGTGCAGTTGTAGTTGCTTCAGAAAGCTGCGCTCTGGATATTCTTTATATGGATTGGATAAATGAGGTAAAACCAGCTGAAATTATCGTTGTTAATAATGACGGCATAACCAATATTGAAAATGATCCGAATGACTTCCGAGCTACAAAAACCAATAAACACTGCATTTTTGAGCATATATATTTTTCACGACCAGATAGTGTGATCTTTGAAGAAAATGTATTTGAAGTAAGGGAAAAGATCGGTAAAATAATTGCAGAAAATGATGATATTAATCCAGACATAGTTGTGCCGGTTCCAGATTCATCGAACTTCATTGCTCTCGGTTATGCCAAATATAAGAAAAAACCATACGAAATGGGTTTGATCAGAAATCATTATGTAGGAAGAACATTCATTAAACCGGAACAGACTGTTAGAGATGAAAGTGTTTATCAGAAATTCAATCCTCTTCCAAATTTTTTCAAAGGTAAAGTTGTAACACTTATCGACGATTCTATTGTACGTGGCACTACACTTCGCAAAATAACTAAACTTGTGCGTAAAGCCGGAGCAAAAGAAATCCATCTTCGTATTGGCTCACCAGCAGTGAAAAATTCATGTTATTATGGTATTGATACACCTACACGGGAAGAGTTAATTGCTAATAACAAGTCCGTGGATGAGATAAGGAAATATATTGGCTCAGATACTCTTAAATATCTTTCTTTAGAACAATTAGAAAAAGCTGTAAAAAAACCTGAAAGTTATTGTTACGCTTGCTTTGATGGGAGTTATCCGGTAAAATGAAAAATAAATTAAAAACATGGGAAGAGATAGCTATTATTACTAAAGAACTAAAAACCCAAAATAAGAAAATCATCTTTACAAATGGTTGTTTCGACATATTACATTCTGGACATGTTCAATATTTGGCAGAAGCGAAAGAATTAGGAGACATTCTTATTCTCGGATTGAATAGTGATTCTTCTGTAAATAGACTAAAAGAAATTGGCCGTCCTGTAAATAATGAAAGAGAAAGAGCAGTTGTATTATCCGCACTTTGTTCTATTTCTTATATTGTTATATTTGAAGAAGATACTCCATATAAGTTAATCAATCACATTAAACCAGATATCCTTGTTAAAGGTGGAGATTGGAAGCCCAAAGATATAGTCGGTTCTGATATTGTAAATTCATACAATGGAGAGGTTAAAAGTCTTTCTTTTGTTGATGGAAAATCCACAACAGATATTATTAATAAATTAAAAGAGAAATAAAAAAATGGATAACCACGAAGATATTGCAGTTGTTAGAAAAATCGAAGGAAATGTTGTTCATGTAGAGGTTGAAAGAACAGGTTCATGCGATGGTTGTGCAGTTAACGGAATATGCAATGTTAATGATAAAATTATTTTACATAAAATAAAAACAGCATTAAAATTAAAAATCGGTGATAGAGTTCAAGTTAATATAGCGCCATCATTACGTGTTTTTTCTTCTTTCGTTGTATTTATTATTCCAGTTCTTGCAATGTTATCATTCTATTTAATTAGCAAATATTTATTCACTTTTAATGAGGATTTGTCTATTGTTGTTTCTATGTTTAGTTTATTATTAAGTGGTTTGTTTATATACCTTATCGATAAAATATTCGCAAATAAATTAAGTTTTGAAATTACCAAAAGACTTTATTAATGAATAGAGGCAGGAAATGAGAATTCATCTACATGAAATGGTTTTTTACGGTTATCATGGAATTCACCCGGAAGAAAGAAAATTAGGACAGAGATTTATCGTTAATTTTTCGTATGAAACCGAACAGGCAAATGATAAACGGATCAAACACCTTGAAGATACTGTTGATTATACTAAAGTTTATGCAATAATCAAACACACCTTAGAAGAACGTGAGTTTTATTTATTGGAGGTTTGTGCAAATACTATTCTTGATTCTATCTTAGAATCTTTTCCAGCAATCACTTACGTTAATGTTAAGATCAAAAAACCATCTGTTCCAATAAATGGTTCACTTGGCTCTGTAGAAGTAGAAATGGAAAGAAACAGATAAAGGAAATAAATGTATTGTTATCTTGGTCTGGGTTCAAATCTTGGCAACAAACAAAACTATATTACTAATGCAATAAAATACATATCTGAACTGGAAAATGTTGAGATCAAAAGAACTAGTTCAATAATCACAACAAAACCTTATGGCAAAATAGATCAACCCGACTTTCTTAATTGTGTCGTTGAGCTAAATACAAATATATTACCCGAAGAACTTCTAAAAAAGTGTTTGAATATAGAAGATCAGCTCGGACGCAGTAGAAAGGGAAAATGGGGACCTAGAACAATAGATATTGATATGTTATTCTATGAAGATAAGATAATGAATACAAAATTGCTGGTTCTTCCCCATCCGGAATTACATAAACGTGAGTTTGTATTAATTTCTCTAAGTGAATTATGCCCTGATCTAATTCATCCAATTATAAATAAGAAAATTAAAGATATATTTTTGGAACTAAAATGAAAAAAACTGCTGCAATAATCCTTGCTGCCGGCAAAGGCACTCGCATGAAATCAGATAAACCGAAAGTAATTTTTGAATTAGCAGGAAAGCCAATGATAAACCGTGTTGTAGAAACAGCAAATAAGATCAATAGTGATCTGATCGCAATTGTTGTGGGTTACAAGAAAGAACAGGTGATCGATGTTGTTCCAAAAAATGATAATATTAAATTCGTAGAACAAGTTCAACAAAACGGAACAGGTCACGCTGTAATGGTTACAGAAAAAAATTTCAAAGATTTTGATGGAGATGTTTTTATTCTTTGTGGTGATGTTCCTCTTCTCAGGCATAAAACTCTAAAAAAAATTCAGGCTCACCATAGCAAGCATAACGCTTCCTGCACTGTTCTCACGGCAGTTATGGATAATGCTCTGAAATATGGGAGAATTGTAAGAAACACAGATGGCAACGTACAACGAATAGTAGAGTTCAAAGATGCGACAAAAGAAGAAAAAAAAATCACCGAAATTAATACAGGAATTTATTGCTTTGATGCTAAAAACCTTTTTGCAGCATTAAAAAAAATTGATAATAATAATAATCAAAATGAGTATTATTTAACAGATACTTTAAAAATTCTAAATAATAAAAACGAACTTGTTACTTCTGTTATTTTAGATGACATGGTAGAAGCATCGGGAGTAAATTCCAAAGAACAGTTAGCAAATCTTGAAACTGAATTTTTGCACAGGCAAAAACATTTTGAAGAATAAAAAAAGAATATCAAATATAAAAGAGAAGTCGTTTGCTATCGCAAGCCGACTGCTACAACACGAAATGATGAATAGAGAAATGGAGAGAAACGAGAGGGACATAATATGAATAATATTTTATATTCACCGTGGCGTTTGCAGTATATTCTATCTAATAAAGATAAGGAATGTATTTTCTGTGTTAAGCCATCAGAAAATAATGATGAGAAGCATTTGATCCTTTACAGAAGCGAATTCTGTTTTGTGATCATGAATGTTTTCCCATACAATAACGGTCATTTGATGGTTGTTCCCAACAAACATATTCCAAATTTAAATGGACTTAATAAAGATGAGATCGATGATCTTTTTGAAACTGTACAATTATGTGAAAATGTAATTACTAAAGTTTATTCTCCGGATGGATTAAATATTGGAATAAACCTTGGTAAAGCCGCTGGAGCTGGTATTGATGAGCATCTCCATGTGCATGTTGTTCCGCGCTGGAACGGAGATGTGAATTTCATATCTGCAATTGGTGGAACAAGAGTAATCCCTGAATCTTTTGAACAAGCATATTCCAAACTCAAAGAACAATTTGACAATGAGAAAACCAAAAAATAATTTGTTTCGCATAGATAAACGTGCTTCATTAATAGGTATCACAATATTGTTACTTATTTATGTAACATCTTATTTTATGTTCTTTAATAAAAAAGTTAGTGAAAAAAATAAAGTTGAAATTATTGAGATAACTTCCCTTAAATTATCCATTTTAAATGGTTGCGGGGTTAAGGGTGCTGCTAGTGAAGTGAAAGACAATCTTATAAACAAGAATTTTGAGAATGTCGATATAATTTCATGGGGAAACGTGAAAAGTAATAAGTTCATTTATGGTAAATCAATTATTGTAGTTAAAAGAAGAGATGAAAAGAAACTAGAGTATTTAATGAAAATAACAGGAATCTCACGAAGAATTTATGTATTTGACGATAGCACAATAGAAGATTTTCAGATTATTCTTGGTAAAGATTACAGAACATATTTTAAATAGAGGATTATGGAACAGAAACAAGCAATTGCCAATATAATTAATTGGATGGAAGAAAAAAAAGCTGTGCATATCAAGCACATAGATGTAACGGGGGAAACAGATTTCACAAATCATTTGATAATCTGTAGTGGAACAGCAGATCTGCATAACAAGGCTATTGCAGAAAACATTATTCAGAATGCAAAAAAAAATGGAATGGAAATACTTTCTACCGAAGGTAAGAATTCCAGTACTTGGATATTAGTTGATTTTGGTGATATTATTGTTCACATTTTTAGTCAGGATAAACGAGAATATTATAAATTAGATGATCTTTATACTGTCGGATCCAGAATAAAAAAGGAAACAAAAGAATAGTAATGAAAACAAAAATATATGATGATATTTTAAAGTCTTTAAGAAAAATTAATGCTAATTGTAATAAGAATTTTACTGTTGAGATACCAAATGTTGCTGAGCATGGTGATTTTTCCAGTAATGTTGCTCTTATAAACACAAATATTCTGAAAATAAAACCACGTGATCTTGCCCAAAAGATTGCCGATGATCTTTCCAAAAAAAGAGACTTCAAATCAATCGAGATCGCTGCTCCTGGCTTTCTTAACTTCAAACTAGCAAATTCTCTTTATTATAAAAAACTTAAGAAAATTTTAAATGAAAAAGAAAATTATGGTACATCTAATTATGGACAGAGAAAAAAAGTTATAATTGAATTTATCAGTGCAAATCCTACAGGTCCATTGAATATTGTCAGCGCACGTGCCGGAGCTTATGGAGATAGTCTTTATAGGATAATGAATCATGTTGGCTTTAAACCTTTCCGCGAATTTTATATTAATGATGCGGGAAATCAAGTTGATATTTTTGCCGAATCTTTAGAGATCAGATACCGTGAATTACATGGACATAATCTTGAAGAATTCCCCTTTGAAGGTTATCATGGTGAATATATAAAAGATCTTGCTGTAGAACTGAATACGATTGAAGGAACCAAACTTTTTCACATGACTGAAGATGACCGTCTTGACCGGATGAAGAGCTTTGCGTTAGACCAGATCCATAAAATGCAGGTGAATAGTCTAAACCGGTTTGATGTACAGTTTGATAACTGGATGTCTGAGAAAAAATTACGCACAGAAGGCATCCTGGAAGAAGCCTTAAGTTATTTAGCTGAAGCAGGCTGCACTTACGAAAAAGACGACGCTGTTTTCTTTGCATCAACCAAATTTGGTGATGAAAAAGATCGTGTTCTTATCAAAGCTGACGGTAACCCAACTTATCTTGTTCCCGATATTGCTTATCACCTCACCAAATATAATCGCGGATTCGATTGTATTATTGATGTTTTGGGACCAGATCATCATGGCCATATCGCCAAACTTCGTGCAGCAATGAAAGCACTGGAATTGGACGATGAAAAGTTGGAAGTTGTTTTTCTCCAACATATTAACCTTTTGGAAGATGGTGAAGTTGTTAAGATGTCTAAACGTGCTGGAAAGATCGTTTCCATGGATGATTTGCTAGATGAAGTTGGAAAAGATGCAGCTCGATATTTCTTTATTAATAGAAAGCCATCAGCTCATCTGGACTTTGATCTGGAACTTGCAAAGAAAAAATCAAGTGAAAATCCTGTTTTCTACTGTCAATATGCTTATGCCCGAATTAATAGCATTATAAAGAAAGCAAAAAAAGCAAAATTGACATTGAAAAAATTTGATGAAAAGAATTTAAGTAAATTGAATAAAACTGACGAATTAAATCTCATCAAGAAAATGATGGATCTTTCATCTGTTCTCAACCTTTGTGCGGATAATAGAGAGCCACATAGATTAGCTGGTTACGTTCATGAACTAGCAGGGATGTTCCATAAATATTATGCTAAATATAAGATCATTGATGAAAGTAAAGTTGATTTGAGTCTTGCAAGATTATATCTCATTAGTGCAGTTCAAAACGTAATCTCCATTTCTTTGGGTTTATTAGGAATCTCTTCACCAAAGAAGATGTAAAGATAGCTTATAAAGCTGATTACTAATCAGCCACTACATGTGGATGAGAAAATAAATATGAAAAAGCTAATTATTCTGTCAGATACTCATAAAAATCAAAAGATGTTAAGAAAAGTCTTTCAGATTGAAAAAGAATATTCTCATATTTTTCACTTGGGCGATAATTATGAAGATATGAACAATAATTCTGACATCACTGATAACGTAGAACTGATAAGAGTTCCCGGTTTGTATCATCCGGGATATAAAGATAGATCAATTCCAGCAATTTTAGAAATTGAAATTGATAACTGGAAATTTGCTTTAGCACACAAACTCGAAGATCTCCTGAAAACCACAATTTCTGCTGATATTTATCTTTACGGTCACACCCACCACTTTAATTTTAATCATATTGATGATAAATATTTTATCAACCCTGGTCATTTAACAGCAAGAAGAGACCGTGATAGAAAGGCTTCCTATGTAGTTATGGTCATTAATAAAGACAATGCTGAAATTCAGTTCAAATATCTTGATGGAGAAGTATTTAATAAAAAACAAATAAATAAATTGTAACAAAACTCTTTATAATAGTTTTTATTAATAAGTATAAAAGTTCTGCAAAATAGAGTGTTTTTGTCATCCTGGCGGATCTTGTATATTCTTCTTTGGAATGATCTCTGCTTATAATGAGATTCTTCGTTAGAAATTACTTCGAAGATTTCCTCAGAAAGACGACATTGTTTCATTTTGCAGAATATTTAAATAAGTATATTTTTGGAGGATCAATGAAAATTGAAGAAATTAATCAGAAAGTAATGGAAAAAAGTGAGTTAATCGACAAGATAACTCAAGAAACAGAAAAAGTTATTGTAGGTCAGAAATATATGATCAGACGGCTTCTTGTCGGACTTCTTGCAGATGGGCATATACTACTGGAAGGAGTTCCGGGACTTGCAAAAACACTTGCTGTGTATACTTTGGCAAATACAATTAGATCTACTTTTAAACGCATCCAGTTCACACCAGATCTATTACCGGCTGATCTTATGGGAACTCTAATTTACAATCAGAAAACCAGTGAATTTGTTGCTAAAAAAGGTCCTGTTTTTGCTAACTTTGTACTCGCAGATGAAATAAACAGAGCTCCCGCTAAAGTGCAGTCAGCATTATTGGAAGCAATGCAGGAAAGGCAAGTTACAATAGGTAACACAACCTACCCTCTTCCCAAACCATTTCTAGTGATGGCAACTCAGAATCCGCTTGAACAGGAAGGTACATATCCACTTCCGGAAGCTCAAGTTGACCGCTTTATGCTTAAACTCATCATTAATTACCCAACCCGTGATGAAGAAAAACTAATTCTTGATAAAATGGTCAGAAAGGATGAAATTATAGTTAAACCTGTTGTGGAACCAAAAGACATTTTAGATATGAGAGAGTTAATCAAAGATATTTATATGGAAGATAAAATTAAGGAATATATTCTTGACCTGGTTTTTGTAACTCGTGAACCAGATAAATTTAAAAATTTAAGTGATCTTTCTAATCTTATCGATTGTGGAGCTTCCCCACGAGCTACGATCTATCTTGCTCAAGCTGCAAAAGCTCATGCTTTCCTCGAACACCGTGGTTATGTAACACCAGATGACATTAAAGCTATTGGAAAAGACATACTCAGACACAGAATTATTCTTACCTATGAAGCTGAAGCTGAACAAATTTCACAGGAAGATATTGTAACCAGATTATTCGACGAAATTGAAGTACCTTAAATAATTAGGAATTAAGAATTTTGCAAACATCTGATATTATTAAGAAAATCCGAAAAATTGAGATTACGACCAGAGATCTGGTTTCTGATCTTTTTTCCGGTGAGTATCACAGTTTATTTAAAGGTCAGGGTTTGGAATTCTCTGAAGTTAGAGAATATCAAAGTGGTGATAGTTTCCGCCAAATTGATTGGAATGTAACAGCCCGCCAGGGATTTCCATATATTAAGAAATTTGAAGAAACACGTGAACTTAATGTAATGTTTCTTATCGACAGTAGTGCATCTACCTTTTTTGGAACAAAGGGATATCTGAAATCTGAATTCATTACCGAGATTACTGCTGTTCTTTCTTTTTCTGCTTTATCCAATAATGACAAAGTAGGTCTTTTACTTTTTACTGATGAAGTTGAAAAATATATTCCACCTACAAAAGGTAAGAAATCTGCTCTCAGAATTCTGCGCGATATTCTCTATTTTGAACCCAAAAATAGTGGGACGAATATTAAAAATGCTGTAGAATACATTTATCGTTTAATAAAAAAACGCAGTATTATTTTTGTTGTCTCCGATTTTCTTGATACAGATTATTTGGATAGTTTAAAGATACTCGCAAAAAAGCATGATGTTATCGCTTTAAGAATTCAAGATAGTGCCGAATATAAAATGTCAAATGCAGGATTACTTCATCTTCAAGATCCTGAAACAGGAAAGACATTCACTATAAATTCTTCAAATCAAAAATTACGGGAAAAGTATAACAAAGCCATCATCAAGCAAGAAACTGAACTCAAACAGCAATTCAGAAAGTTAAAAATCGATCTTATTACATTAAGCACTGATAAACCTTACGCTCCGGAACTTATGAAATTCTTTAAATTTCGGATTAGAATGAAAAATCAGAGGTAACGCAAACATCTGTTTGTGAATATTAAATGAGAAATTATAAATTTGAAATTAAAATGATTGCAGTATTGACAGCATTAATAATTCCATTATTAGGTTTTTCTGCTGAACTAGATTACAAATTAGAAAAAACTAAGAAATTATTTATTGGTACTCCATTCAAATTGCATGTTAATATAACTTCAGCAGTCTCCGACAGTATATTTTCAACTCAAAAGGATACTCTTAATATCTTCATTTTAAAAAAAATTGAATCAAACGAAGAAATAATTGACGATACTAAAACAACATTACTGGATTTTACATACCAACCTTTTGATACTGGTGAATTTATTTTCCCGGAACTTGAGTTTGCAGTTAAAACTGCTGATAGTTTAGAAATACTCAAAACAAATAATTTCATCCTGAACATAGAATCTGTTATTACTGACAGTACAGAAAATATTAAAGATATCGCTGATCCACTTGCAGTACGTTTAAAATTCATGGATTACTTTATCCCTCTATTAATCATCATTATTATCATTTTTGCCATAAAATATTTAATCAAATTAATTAAGCAATCTAAAAATGGTATATCTAAACCTGAGATCATCGATGACCGACCAGCCTACATTATTGCTTTGGAATTGCTTAATAAATTAAAGAAAGATGATCTGCTTACTAAAGGTGATTTCTTAAATTTCTATTTTAGAATATCATTAATATTACGCCTTTTTATTGAATTGCATTATAAGATCAATTCAGTTGAAATGACAACCAGTGAAATAAGAGCAAACCTGTTATTGGATGATCACTCTGAAAAATCTGATATAGTCAGATTTTTAAGTCAAGCAGATATGATAAAATTTGCCAAAGAAATTCCTGAAATAAAAAATTCAGAAGATTCTTTTAATTGGTTAGAAAATTATTTAAAATCGTTTGAAAAAATTACAACTAACATAAGCGAACAGAAGCAAACAAAGAAGGAATACTAAATGATCTTTTCTTTCATTAGTTATTGTCCGTTGTTAAAAAAGGTATTTTACAATGCTTGAATATGTTAATCCTAAATGGTTATGGGCTATTCTGATAATTATCCCATATCTATTATATGAATTCTTAATAATTCGTAAGAGAAAGGTAAGATTGATCCACAGTCGAATTGAACTGATCCGTTCAATCGCAGGAAAAAGCAGTTTATTGCAGTATATTCCAATAATCATCAGAACGCTCACGATCATACTTCTCATTCTTGCTTTAGCTCGACCCCGTCTTGCTCACAAAAAACAGCAGATCACCGGAAAAGGCATTGATATTATGCTGGCTATTGATGTAAGTGGAAGTATGAAAGCAGTTGATTTTAAACCAACGAACAGATTGGAAGCTGCAAAAAAAGTTGCTACAAAATTTATTGAGCACAGGAGAAATGATCGAATTGGACTTATTGTTTTCTCGGAAAATGCTTTTACGCAATGTCCACTCACACTCGATTATAATATTCTCATGTCCATCATGGATAATGTGTCCATTGATGAAAATGCAAATGGAACCGCTATTGGAATGGGACTTGCCACAGCAGTAGCCCGTCTTAAAAATTCAGAAGCAAAATCTAAAGTAATAATCCTCATTACTGATGGAAGAAATAATGCTGGTGAGATCGAACCTCTCGATGCTGCCGGACTTGCCTCTACATTTGATGTTAAAGTGTATCCGGTTGGCGTTGGTAGAAAAGGACTAGTTGATTATCCGGTGCAAACTGCTTTAGGAATACGTTACCAGAAAGTAAATATCGAGATAGATATGGATTCACTTGATAAAATTGCAGAAATTACCGGAACCAAGCATGCAAGACTGGCTACAAATACTGATGAACTTTCGGCTATTATGGAATATATTGATGAAATGGAAAAAACAGAATTAAAGATAAATAATTATTATATTTATCAAGAATTATTCTGGAAATATTTATTAGCAGCATTTATTTTAATGTTGTTGGAATTCATATTTAGAATTGTAATTAGAAAGGAAATTCCTTAGGGAGGGAAAATGAAAAAGATATTTCTGCCAATTATGTTAATACTTGTTTTAGTTGGTTTGCATGCAATCGAATCTAAAATTACATCTGTAACAGTTTATTCTGATCGAGCTCAGATCACACGTTCTGCAACTACATATCTCACAAAAGGTGAACACAGAATCCTGTTTGATGAACTTCCACAAAGCATCGAGCAGAACAGTATTCAGGCAAATGGGAAAGGAAGTGCAATCTTACGTGATGTAACTTTTAAAACTGAACAGTTTGCCCAAATTACTGATGAAAAGAAAAAAACTCTTAATGATGAATTACTTAAACTTCAAGATAATAAAATTACGTTCAATGACAAAAAATCGCAGGCTCAAGATGAGAAAAGAGTTGTAAAAAATATTCTTACAAAACTTACAAGCACAACAGAGAAAACTGAAAACGTTGAACTCGATCCTGAAAAATGGATCAAAATGGTTGAATTTTACCGTACAAAACAAGAAACACTTGATAAAGAGATCCGTGATACTGATAAATTAGTACGAGACGTTAATTCTGAAATTGATAAAATTAAACGTGAGATCCGCGAAATGGGACAACAAGCCTACAAATATAAGAACATGGTAGAAGTTTTAGTTGACGTGCAAAAAGAGGGCAATCTTACTCTTGATCTTTCCTATATTGTTTACGGTCCTTCCTGGACACCTATTTATGATCTTCGAGTAGATTCAGAAGAAAAAACCATGAACCTTACCTATAAAAGTAATATTTTTCAAACAACCGGAGAAGACTGGAATAAAGTGGATCTTAAACTCTCCACAGCGAAACCAAATATGAGTGCTCAACCGCCTGAACTTTACCCACATTATATTTCTATTTACCATCCGCAGCTAACTATAGAGGAAGTCATTGCATCACCAGCTGGTGCAAGCAGAAGTAATAAAATGTCTTATGACATTGAAGGTTTGTCACTTGCAGAATTCTCTATTAAACCAGAAGCTGAAATTGGTTATTCAGAATCTACTGTTGAATCTGGTGCTACCTCAGTTGTGTTTGATATTGATGGTAGCAATACGATAAAAAGTGATAACGAACCGCACCTGGTTACGATCACAATTCAGGAATTTCCAGCAGGATTCAGATATTCTACAATTCCCAAACATTCACAATTCGCCTATCTCAAAGCAAAAGTAAAAAATGATTCTGATTATCCATTCTTACCTGGAGATACAAACGTATTCTTAGATAATAATTTTGTAGCAAATTCCCATTTGAAAGCAATTGCACCAACTGAAGAGTTCTGGACGTTTTTGGGTGTTGACGAATCAATTAAAGTAGAGTATAAATTTGTGAAAAAATTTGATGAGACTGGTGGACTTTTTGTTGAGAAGAATAAGAAGATCTTTGAATATCTCATCACGATAACCAACAACAAAAGAACACAAGAAGAAATCGTTGTGTGGGATCAACTGCCAATTTCACAAAATGAAAAAATTAAGGTGAAATTAATTGAACCCAAATATAAAGAAGATACAGAAATCTTGAAGATCAATGAGCATAAATATATTGAGTGGTTCTTTGAACCAAAGTCGGGTGAAGAGATATTAATACCATTTAAATATTCTGTCGAGTACCCTCTCGGTACACAAGTAGATGGACTTTAAAAAACTTTTGGAGTGTAAATAGATGCATTGGGGAAATCCATATTTGTTGTTTTTGATAATACTGATACCAGTATTTCTAATTTTAATTGGAATTGCTAATCATAATAGAAAGAAGAATTTCTCAAAATTCGCAGAAGTGAAATTCTATGATTTCTTCATGCAACAGTTTTCGAGTTTCCACTGGTCACTCAAAAATCTCATATTTGTATTCGCTTTTCTCTTTATAATAATCGCCTTTGCCAGACCACTGTGGGACAAAGAAGTTCAAATTATAAAGAAAGAAGGAATTGATATTGTGGTTGCTATAGATGTATCCAAAAGTATGGATGCGACTGATATTCAGCCCAGCAGGATCAAGAGAGCAAAAGATCAAATCTCACTTTTTATTGATCAATTAAAAGGTGATAGAATAGCTATAATAGCTTTTGCAGGAAAAAGTTTTGTGCAATGTCCTCTAACCAATGATTACGATGCTGCAAAACTATTCTTGAATTTACTCAATACGGAAACAGTTCCGTCTTATGGAACAAATATTGGTGACGCAATTTCCAGTGCTTTAGAACTTTTTGGTGAAAAAGAGAAGCATAAAGTTATCATCGTGGTAAGCGATGGAGAAGATCTGGAAGAAAATGCGACCAAAATTGCAGAAGAAGCCGGAAAGCAAAATGCTATCATTTATGCTCTAGGGATCGGTTCTCCGGAAGGGAGTACAATTCCAATTAAAAATAGTGATGGTGATGTGGTATACGCTAAAGACGATAAAGGTGATATTATTTTTACCAAACTTGATATAAACACACTCACACAGATCGCTAAAATGGGAAATGGACGTTTCTTCCCTATCACGCCCCAGCAATCAGAAATTTATGAGATCATGAAAAACATTAACTCGTTTGAGAAAAAGAAATTTGATTCTAAAGAATATGTGAGATATAAAGAGCAATATAAATACTTCGTGATCGCTGCATTGATCCTGCTTCTGATAGAATCTCTCATCATCTATAAAAAGAAAATAAAATTCAAAAGGGTATTGTAATGAAAGCTAAATTAATTATTCCATTAATTTTGTTATTATCTTTCTGCACTCTTTTTTCTGATATAGTGAACTACGATAAAATTATCAGAAATTTAAAAGGTGTTAAATCTTACGAAAAAGAAGATTTTGAGAAATCAGAAGACAATTTTAAGCGTAATTCAATTAAATATCCCAAAGATGCTAGATTGCTTTTTAATCAGGCTAATGCTCAGGTTAAGAATGGCTTGTTGGAAGAAGCTGAACAAAATTATAAACTTGCTTTGAATAACGAGAGATTCAAAGACAGATCAAGAGCTTTGCAAAATCTTGGTAATGTAAAATTCCTGCAAAAAGACTATAAAAATGCAATAAAAAATTATCGTGATGCTTTAGTTGAAAATTCCCAGAATCTTGATGCACGTTACAACTACGAACTTGCTGCCAGAATGCTACAGCGCCAGCAAGAACAAAAACAACAGCAGCAAAGCAATGATGATCAAGAAAACAAAGACGAAGAGAAAGAAAAACAGGAACAACAGCAGCAGCAGCAACAAGACAAGCAAGATGATAAACAACAAGAAAAACAGCAAAAGCAGGATGAACAGAAACAAAATGAAAAGCAAAAAACTCAAGAACAGAAACTAAAAGAACAAAAGAAAGAAGATGCAGAAAAAATGCTCAAAGCTCTTTTGCAGAAAGAAAAAGAAGAGATGAAAAAAGAGAAAGAAAAAATGAATGTTGACAGAACAAAAACTGGGAAGTATTGGTAAATTAATGTATATTGAAAATCGAAATTTAATAATGAAAATTGCATTATTCTTCGCTCGTGTCATCCTGAGCCCTACGAAAAACTTAGGACAGGCTTTGTCGAAGGACAAAGGATAAAATGAAGAAATTTGTTTTTATTCTAATTTTAATATTGCTAAATCAATTTCTACTCTCACAGGAAATAGATGTTGAATCCTATGTTGATAGAACCAAAATAGGAATTTCTGATCTTCTTAAATATACAATTGAGATATCAGGTGAAAAAGTTGGACATATATCAACACCCAGATTCCCAAAAATAAAGAATTTTAAAAATCTCGGTTCCTCCACCTCTTCATCATCTAACTATTCTATTGTTCAAGGTAAAATGACTTCCAAAATTACTAAAAGTTTTACTTATACTTTACGTCCTCTTAAAATTGGAAATTTTCTTATACCACCGATAACAATAAAGATAAAAAATAACTCATTTACAACTGAGCCAATTCATATTAAAGTTTCTGAAGGAAGTACACAAGCAGCATCACCTACATCTCCATCATTTACTAAGCAGCCAAATTCAACTTCAAATCTTAGTGACAATTTGTTCCTAATTGCAAAAGCCAATAAAAACAATGTGTATGAAGAAGAACCGATAACTGTTGAATATAAACTTTATTCCCGATATGATATTTCAAATCTTGCTTTTGCCGGAGATACTAATTTTGAAGGTTTCTGGAAAGAAGATATTTATAAACCAGAAAGCATAAGCTTTGATCGTGAAACATACAATGGTATTGTGTATAATGTGATGCTGATGCAGTCAGTTGCCTTATTTCCAACAAAAAGCGGGAAAGCAATAATTCCTTCATTAAACTTGAACGTTGACGTAAGAACTCAATCACACAGCTTTTTCGATTTTGGGACAACTAAAAGATACAATATAAAGAATAAACCAGCTACTATAAAAGTTAAACCAATTCCACAAAACAACAAACCAGCTTCGTATTCAAATGCTGTTGGAAAATTCAAGATTTCCAGTAATATAAGTCAAAGCCAGTTGAATGTTGGTGATTCTTTTACCTATACGATCACAATAAGCGGAACCGGAAATTTGAAACAGTTTGATATTCCAAAACTAAATGAAATAAATAATCTTAGATTCTTAGATCCCGAGATAACTACAAGTATAAATACGAATAAGATATCCGGTAAGAAGACAATTAAATATCTGATAATTGCTCAGGAGAAAGGAAATTTCACACTATCGGCAGTTCCATTTACTTTTTTTGATACTTCATCCGGCAAATACAAAACAATACAAACAAAGCCATATCAATTGAAGATAGGAGAAGGTGATCTTACCTTTGTTGCCAGTAGTGCAGCACAATCTATCGTCAGCATGGAAGGTTCTGATATCGGTTTTATCATTACAGAAAGTCCACTAATATCAAATAATATCTATTATGATAAATTCATTTACTGGTTTATCTGGTTTATCATATCTCTTTTTGTTCCTGCATCAATTTTATATTCTAAAGAGAAAACGAAACTAGAAGGAAATATAGATTACATCCGCCAAAAACAAGCCAACAAGATTTTAAAGAAATATATGAAAGAGACAAGTGTTTTGGCAGGGAAAGATGACCCTGGATTTTATGTTGCTGCTCAATTGGGACTAAGCAGTTATTTGGCTGATAAACTAAAAGAACCACGTGGAAGTTCTACCGATAATATTATTTCCAGTATGAGTTTAAATAATATTCCAAAAGAATTAATTGAAAAAATTAAGAAACTTTTTGAAACCTGTGATCAGGCACGATTTATGCCGGGTGGATTTTCCAAAGAGAGAATTGAAATTGATTTCCAACTTGTTAAAGAGACAATCAATGAGATCACAAAGTGTAAATTTTAATGAAGTGAGATAATTTAAGAATTATGAAAAAATCAATATTATTACTGTTATTTTTACTCATATTAAGCAGTGTTTATACTGTAACTCAAACAGAAACAATTTTTAACGAAGCCATTACTTCTTATCAGGAAAAGGATTATCATACTGCTTTAGAAAAATTTGATCTTATCGAAAACGAAGGTATAATTAATGCAGATCTTTATTACAACATAGGAAACTGTTATTTCAGGATAAATGAAATAGGCAGAGCAATACTCTATTTCAAAAAAGCACTAAAGGTAAGATCCGATCATCAGGCTGCTCGTAGAAATCTGGAATATGCACTCACTTTTACTAAAGATAAACAGAATTCAGAAAATGAAAGTGTGATCAGATCGTTCTGGCTAAAAACATTTGATTCATTTTCAATTAATTTTTTGGCTATTATCATACTTGCTATTTTCTTAATAATTATTATACTTATTAGCATTATGATAATTCACTACAGAAACCGCGAAAGAACAGTTCCCTTATTTCTTACAACGATATTCATCTTTCTTTTTTTGGCATTTTTTATTATCAGTATTCTAAAATGGCAGGAATTTCATAATGACAATGAAGCTGTTATACTCAGTACTTCTGTTATCGGGTATAGTGGTCCTGGAGAAGATTTTACCCGTGTTTTTACAATTCATGAAGGTATGATCTTTACTTTAGAAAGAGATGAAGATAACTGGAGTTTGATCAAACTTGAAAACGGTCTTGGCGGTTGGATAAAAAAAGATACTTATATTAGAATAGAATTATAAATTGTGAGTAATTGATAAGGGATTGAATATCCAATATTCAACACAGAATTACCATTGTTGAAGTAAAAAGAAATTAAAGACCTTGCGAATGGTTGCTGGAAAAAAATGAATCATAAAAATGTATTGTTGATCATACTATTAATGCTCATCATAATTCAACTTACTGCAATAAAGCTTATCTCACTGCAAGGTAATCCAATCCAGGGCGGAATAATAATTTGCAGAACTGATGATTAAATTGAAAAAATTTTTCTCGACCCTACAGAAATTCCAATTTTTGAGAATAGAGCAATCTTTGGTTTTGACCGTGATGAGAAACTTAAACATAAAATTACGGTAGTTTTAGAAAACGGTAGTATGTTTACATCTGTTTTCTACATTTTCAAACGCGATTATCAGATCCAGAGAATTAATGGAATTAAAAAAAAATATGTTAAGTAACCTCAAGCTCCAGCAACTATACAAAGAATTACAGTAAAATCTGAAAAGCTTAAAGATAGACGAAGTAAATTACTCAGGAATAATGATATTTATTTCGAAAATTTCTGTCTTCCAATTTCCGGCTGCAGGATATCAGGAGTTTTCGGCAGTCAGTGCATTCTTAATGGAATTCCCAAAACACCCCATAACGGACTTGATATTGCAGCTCCTAAAGAAATAGACATTATTAACATGACATCCTGCATTGTAGCAAAAACGGGAGATTATTATTACAATGGTAAATTCGTGCTGCTTGACCATTTCAGCGAATTAAGCTCTATTTATATACATATGAGTACCGTAAATGTTGAGGTGATTATCCTTGCAGGTGAGAAGATCGGAGAGGTTGATTCTACGGGGCGTTCAACTGGAAATCACCTGCATTGGGGTATTGGTTGGATATCAAAACGTATTGATCCTGAACTATTGCTGCAAAATATGGATGAAGTTTTCTTGAAAATATTAAAGATGTAAATAGCTATAGAATCCAATTACTAATAGCTTATTTAAAATACCGAAATATCACTGGTGTTCTTTATTTTGTAAGAAACTTGCAGTATCGAGATAGCTAACCTGCCTTAAAACTTTATAATATTATTTCTTGTATCAATTAATAAATTATTGATTTGATAATATAATTTTATCAAATTATACTTGACATGGATATATTTTATTTATTACATAGTATTAATTAATGACTAGCAAAAAAATATATACTGATTATTTTTTTATCTCTTATGTATTTGGAGTCTTACTTTCAATAAAGAATGATGCCTGTAGTAAAAGGATTCTAATTTTGTTGTTATCTTAAGCTCTAGCCGGGTGTGAATTATGATCTATTTCTGTTAGTTAAACGCTTGATGAATCAATCTTTTATTTTACTTTAAAAGGAGTTATTATGAAAAATCTATTTATCCTATTTCTATTATTTACAACATTGTGTTTATGGGCACAAGTACCGCAAATCATCGACTACCAGGGCAGACTTGCCGATAGTGACGGCAATTATCTGAACGGCGTAGTCACAGTAAATTTTTTGATCTTTCATGTAGAGACTTATGGAACCCCAGTCTGGATTGAAACACAGGATGTTACCACAGACAATGGTATCTTTCATGTATTACTTGGTTCTATGGAACCTTTTCCACCTGATCTTTTTGATGGTGAAGATCGTTGGCTGGAATTGGTTGTAAGTGGAGAGACACTTTCACCTCGTACAGTTGTAGCAAGTGTTCCTTATGCAATAAAAGCTGAAACCGCATACACATTGCAGAATATGGGGTCCGGCTCCGGTTTGGATGCTGACTTACTGGATGGTCAGGATTCTAGTGATTTTATGCCTGCAACTACCACTTTTGGTGATATAACAGCTGTTACAGCTGGTACAGGATTAAATGGTGGCGGCACTTCCGGTGATGTAACCCTGAATTTGGATATCCCACTCAATCTCACTGGAAATGTAGAAAATCCAAATAGCGTCATAACGGGTGTAAATACCGGTACGGGTTACTGTGTTTATGGCTTACACTCCAGCGGAGATTATGGTTACATAGGTTCATCCGATTATGGAGTATATGGACATAATTATACAAGTAATGGTTCTGGTGTTTACGGTTATAATACATCGGTTACAGGTTCTGGTGTTTACGGCAATAGCGCTACAACTAGCGGATATGGTGTTTATGGTTCCAACTCCGGTGGGAATTTTGCTATCTTGGGTTTTCACAAGTTTGGTGTTTTTGCAAAACTTAATACTACTGCTGATGGTGATTATGCTATTTTTGGATCTGGAACAGATTCTCCTGGAGAAAATGGAACAGGTTATGGAGAATATTATTCAAAAGGAGGAGTTAAAGGAAGCAATTCTTGTGGTAATCCCTATACTTTTGGTGTTGCCGGATATTCCTGGATGGATTATAATCGCAGCGGTGGAAGTTTTGGAGGTAGATATAACGGTGTATGGTGGGGTTGTATGGGATATAGGAGTTCGAGTTATGTGTATTATGGTGGTTATTTCACAAGTACCGGTGGTGGAGCAGGCGATAATTTAGCTGCCACAGGAATAGGTCTGGGATCCTGGGGAGATTTGTTTGGTGCAGATATTCACGGCAGGGTGTACGGAACATTTACAGAAGGTAATAATTATGCGTTATATGCAAATGGTACGGTTTTCAAGAACGATCTGGATGTTCACCTGCATGAATCCGACGGCAATACCATGAACGTGCTTTACACAAATGTATCCACAGATGTTACTGTACAAACAAGCGGTTATTGCACGTTATCTACCGGTAGATGCGACGTTACATTTGATCATAATTTCAGCAAAGTTGTATCAGAGGATGTTCCCATTGTAGTTACTGTAACACCTGTAGGACCATCGGAAGGCCTTTATGTTTCATATGTAAATAAAAATGGCTTCTCTGTAGTCGAAAATAACAATGCCAGAAGCAATGTTGAAGTAGTTTTCATAGCTATTGGTCGTCGCACTGGATATGAAAACCCGCAATTACCAGCAGAAGTGGTTTCTACCGATTACACCAACAAACTCTCTCGCGGTTTACATAATGATGCAGATACAGAAACAGATGGCGAAGGATTATATTATGAGAATGATCAATTAAACGTTGGTCAACATTATTCAACACTTCCTGATCCTAATAAGCCACCACAGGAAGATTACAAAATGGAAATAAATAGTTCAAATAAATAGTCCGCTATTATTTATAATGGTGCTTTAAAGGAGTTATTATGAAAAATCTATTTATCCTATTTCTATTGATTACTACATTGTGTTTATGGGCACAAGTACCGCAAACCATAGACTACCAGGGCAGGCTTGCAGATAGTGATGGAAATTATCTTAATGGAGTTTATTCGGTTGAATTTGATTTATTTGAAATGGAAACCAGTGGCAGCGCATTATGGATCGAGACTCACGATGTAAATGTTGCAAATGGTATATTTCACGTTCTATTGGGTTCGGTAAACCCTTTTCCTGCTGGTCTATTTAATAACCAAGATCTCTGGCTGGAATTCCATGTTGGAGCTGAAATCCTTCTTCCTCGTACCCAAATTGCCAGTGTTCCTTATGCTATTAAAGCAGAAACCGCTTATACTATGGAAGTACCCCTAAACCTTAGTGGAAATGTTTCTGACCCAAATAGCGTTATTACGGGTGAAAATACGGGTACAGGTTACGGTGTCTATGGTAAAAATGACGACAGTGGAAATTATGGTTACCTGGGAGGTACATACTACGGTGTTTATGGACATAGTTATACAAGTCATCCTGGTGTTTACGGTTATAATACATCACTTTGCGGTTGTGGTGTTGTTGGGTATAGTACTGATGATATGAGCTTTGGTGGTAATTTTGAAGGGGGTATGTATGGAGTTTTTGGCATGGTAATTCCAGGTGGAGATGGCTCCTATTGGGGAGTATATGGAAGCGTTAGCGGTGGTACAGGCACGAATTATGCAGTTTATGGTTACACTGGGGGTAATTATAGTACTAACTATGCTGGGTATTTTGTTGGTAATTTAGCTTATACTGGAACACTTAGCAATCCTTCCGATGAGCTTTTTAAAGAAAATGTGCAGCCATTTAGCAATGCTCTTTTTAAAATAAAACTTATGGATGTACATACTTTTAATTTCATACAAATGGCAGAAGAAAAGCAATTAGTACTTCCAAAAGGTGAACAGATCGGTTTGATAGCCCAGGAACTGGAAGAAATTCTTCCTGAACTAGTAACTGATAATGTTCATTCTTATGATAAGAATAAAGGCATCGAAGGTGCAGAAAGGGATATAGAAAGAATAGAATATAAAGGAATAAATTATATTGGTCTTATTCCGGTTCTCATCGAAGCTATGAAAGAACAGCAAGAACAGATAGAAGAGCTGCAGCAACAGATAAGGAAATTGAGATAAATAGTCCCCCTTCGTCCTGAATACTTCCAGGACTATGGAGGACAATCCGCCTACTCCGGCAACCGCCGGATACGGCGCGATAAAGGAGAAATTATGAAAATTAAAATATTGGTTTTATTAAGTTGTCTGCTTCTGGTTTCTAATATCCTGGCAGATCAACCATCAAGCGATAACTTCATACTGATTCAACGAGGATTTCTAACTGGAAATGCCAACCAAACATCTCCCCCGGGATCGGTAAGCTATGATCTTATGGAGAATTCAATGCTTGGAATTACCAATGATATGGAAACAAGCACTGGATATGTATTTTATCCTGGTTTCCTGCAGCCTATCAACGATGCACCCATAATAATACTGCCGGATGATTTCACATTTGAAGAAGATAACGGTCTTGTTGTAAATTTTACACCGTTTATTAATGATATTAACGGAGATATTGTTGCTTTAAGTGTGAGTGGGAACACAGAAATAATTGTAGATATTGTAGATTTCATTGTCACATTCAGTTCTACATTGAATTGGAATGGAACAGAAAACCTCACTTTTACAGCCAATGATAACATGAATAGATCTGTAGCTTCCGACGATGTATATATTATCGTAACTCTAGTTAATGATGCTCCAACTATTGTATTGCCGGATGATTTCACATTTGATGAAGATAATGGATTAGTTGTTGATTTCACAGAGTTCATTGATGATATTGATCTGGATGATCTCACACTTTCCGTTACAGGGAATATAGAGGTCACGGTTGATATTGTTGATTTGGAAGTTACATTTGGTGCTAGTGAAAACTGGAATGGAACGGAAGTACTCATCTTTACTGTTGATGATGGTCAGGGTGAGAGAACTTCCTTTACTTTAGGTAAAGCCCAAAAGAGAAGTAATTCCATAAGTGAAAATAGCAGAGCAACTGCCGAAGACGATGTATCTATTATCGTAATTCCGGTTAACGATGATCCAACTATTGTTTTGCCCGATGATTTTACATTTGAAGAAGATGATGGTCTGATCGTTGATTTCACAGAGTTCATTGATGATATCGATCTGGATGATCTCACGCTTTCTGTTACAGGAATTACAGAAGTTACGATTGATATTAATGAGTTGGAAGTTACATTTGGAGCAACAGCAGATTGGAATGGAACAGAAACCCTCACTTTCACAATAGATGATAATGCAACCAGGGCAACTGCAGAAGATGATGTGGATGTGATAGTTACTCCAGTTAACGATGAACCAGTTTTCATTGGTTTCCTGCCTATAGATCTTGAATTTACAGTTGTAGAAGACAGCATGGTTACTTTCAGTGTAGAAGTTGAAGATATCGACAGCACAATAGAATATGAATGGTATGTTGATGATGTTTTACAGACAGAATTGACAGAAGCATTCGTTCACATCTTCGAGGTTGTTGGAGATATTGAGATCAAATCAATTGCATCTGATGAAGATTACAACATTGAGACTATCTGGATAGTTCACGTTGAAACTGGATCTGTTTCAGGAGATATATTACCAGTTAAGACAGCTTTAGGTAAGAATTTCCCGAATCCATTCAATCCTACAACTACGATCAATTACTCTCTGATAGATGCTGGTAGAGTTAGAATTGAGATATTTAATATCAAAGGTGAGAATATACATACACTGGTTGATGAACACAAAAATATCGGTAATCATTCTATTGTTTGGAATGGTAAGGATAACAGCGGTAAATCCGTAGCAAGCGGAATGTACTTTTATAACATGGTAACTGACAAGTATTACAAAATCAGGAAGATGCTGCTGATCAAGTAAAAATAATCAGGTTGTTCAAAACATGAATAGTCCAGCCGTTCACAGCTGGGTTATTATTTCTAAGTTTCAGTTATATTATATCATTCACCAATAATTTTCACAAGAACGCGTTTCTTGCGCATTCCATCAAACTCACCGTAAAAGATCTGCTCCCAATGTCCAAAATCTAATTTACCATCAGTAATTGCAACAATCACTTCTCTTCCCATAACAGTTCGCTTGAGATGTGCATCGGCATTGTCTTCAAATCCGTTATGCTGATATTGAGAATATGGCTTTTCGGGAGCGAGTTTTTCCAGCCATTTTTCAAAATCATTATGTAATCCGGGTTCATCATCATTAATAAAAACACTTGCTGTAATGTGCATAGCATTAACCAGGCAAAGACCTTCTTTTATACCACTTTCTCTCAAACAGTTTTTAACATCAGGTGAAATGTTTATCAACTCTCTGCGCTGAGTTGTGTTAAACCACAATTCTTTGCGGTATGATCTCATTTTTTCCTCAAACTCTTAAATAATTTTCCCAATCCATAAAAAATAGGATTTCCAACCAGCTTAGCATGTTCTTTTAATTTTTCTTTTTTTGTAAAATCTATACTATCACTTTTATCAATTGATTTTCCCAATACATAACCGATTGGATTCACAGCGATCAAAGCAAAGTTGAGAGAACTGTCCACAGTCATTTTAATTAATGATTCTTTAAGTTTATCAATTGTATGAGATGTTATGTTTTTAGCAGAATTAAAGATAAAATGTGCTGAAGGATAAATATCTTTCTCATTTTCGATATAGGTAAGTTTACAATAATTTTCTGTGATATATGAGATTCTAGTTAATAAGGCAGCATTCACAAAACCATCAGCTATAGAAGAAAATATTTTATCAATGAAGGGAATGCTTTTCAAACTATCAACAGCGAATTTGGAGAAGATCTCTTCTGTAACATACTCCACACCTTCTGATCCTCCAATTGCCATAGAATAATAAACTTTTTTCCCAATTGTCAAAAGATCACGATTAGAAACTCTACCATTATAAAGTAGGAATATTTCTTTGATATGATTGATGCTGGCAGAAAGTATAAGAATGGCATCCAGGAATCCATTTTGTGCTATAGCGGTACTATAAAATAGCTGTGAAACCCGACTTTTTCTGACTTCGGAAGTTTCCTTTGAAAGCACTTTAAGGATCTTGTTATAACTCTCCTTATCATTCCCAATCTCAGAAAAATCAAAATCTTGTTCTTTCAGAAATTTATTCTTTCTGAATCTTTCTATCTTTTGTGAGATAAGTTCAGGTTCTTTATCCTTATCGAGGGTTGGTCCAAAATTTTTAGGAATTTTTAGAATCTTTAATATTGGCACAATCACATAAATCACGAAAACAATTACTATAGCTGTTAAAGTGGCATAAGCAGCATAAGGATGTACATTTTTCATATAAACATATAATTGTAAAAACTCTTTAAAAATGATATAAAGTACAAATAAAGATATGAAAAATATGATTTTCTTAATGTATTTCACTGCGACTCCTTTTCCCAAACAGTGTTATTATTTGAAGCAAGACGTATCATTTTGATGCGTACAAAACATTTTACTCGTTTGCAAGTTGAACTTGCGGACACAATTGGGTTGATAAGTTCAACTTATCAACTAGAATGAATTTTGGTTCAATCTAAAAGAATGAACCTGCTTCTAATTTCTCCCTCTCCTTTCAGGAGAGGGTCGGGATGATGTAAGCTATTCCAAAACCATTCCATCAAAATATGCAACAAGTTTCTTTTTGAGTTGATTATTGATCTTCTTGCTAAGTGTGCGAATAGCACGTGCTTCTGCTTCCTGAACTGAAACATGACCTTCTCTACCCTTCTCAGCCATAGAAACGATCACATTGTTTTTATTATCTGTAACATTGATTTGTAGTTCATAGCGAATAAATTCTAACTCACGCTTCAGATCAGTCTTCTCCAGTAAAATATCTCCGTTAATTGATAGAATTATCTCCTTTGAAAGAACAAATCCCAGATCATTAATTAGTTCTTCAATTAGAATTGTGACTTTGTTATCTTCATCATTACTGATGTTGATGCTGCAGGAAATAGCTGAGGCTGCTGAATTGGTATCCTTCATAATCTCGTTATGATTATAATTCAATTCCAGCATATCAATAAAAGATGGGGAAATGATAGTGAGTTGTGCGAGGAGTATTTCATTTTGTGAACTTACAGCAGAAGCCGCACTCATCGCTGCATATCTAAATATTGGATCGTTAGATTTATTGTATAATCCTTTGAAATAGTTGATTTGATCTACATTTTTACTAATTTTACTCTCATAGATCTCAGCAGTTTTCATTCTATTTAGATAGGCAATTGTGTGAACTCTTCCCATATCGTCTGTAAAGCTTTCACCAAATTGGATATTAAAAAGTGTCTGCTGAGATTTGACGTTTACATTTTTTAGAACATCAGTTTGCTCTTCAATATCAGTTTTCTTATTTTTTGTGAGTTCCATATAACGTTGATTTACAGTCTCTTCTGCTATAATATTAGATTCAAATATTCGTGCCAGGTTACCCGCAGCCATGTTCTCTGCATCACTTCGAGAATCACCTTCTCCGATTGCAGTAAGATACATCTGTTCCGGATATGCAGCTTTGGGATCTTTCAGCCAGTTTGGTTCAGAATTCTTTTTCCTTTTGGCATGAGCTGCGCACGAAAGTATCAGGATCATTACAATGGACAGCAATATTACTTTTTTCATATTTCCTCTCTTATTAGATAGTTTAATTTAAATAGAAGGATTCGAATAAATTCAAGCCTGATCTTGTGATTTCCTTTTGTCCAAGATCATCAACAAAAAGTACAGAACCATTTTTGGAATAGTACTTAACTTTGATATTATAAACTCCAGGATCAAGCTCGAGCTCTGTAACTAAAGTTTTTGCGGGAAAGAAACTGGATATTCTTAAGTCTGCATTTTCAGTTGCATCCACTAATGCATCAGTAGCCCATCGAGCGGCAAATCCCAATATTTCATTATTAATTTTTTTCTCCATTTCCTGCTTACGCTTGGCAGCAAAAAGTCCTTTACTTACAGTACGGGTAATTGTCTTTAAATAGATTAACGGTTCTTTGATCTTAAAAGTTTCCAAGGCAACTTTTTCAATATCTTCAATTTGTTGAAGGTCTGTTGTGAGCTTATCATCGACAATTAGTTCGATTCTTCCTATGTTAGAATTTCTCGTTTTCATCACGGGTAGTTGGAATTTGAAATGATAACCTTTTTTCATATCTTTCCAGGGAATTGGATTGAATGATTCTAGATTCTGTTTTCCTTTAGGACCTTCCTTCGTTGTTCCAATCAATAACAAATTCTTTTCAGTGTGAATATAAAGCGTGTTTGCCTTTTTATCTGGAGCTCTACCGGAAAATGCGATGACATTAAGCTTTGCTTTCTCCGTTCTACTAAGACATTTCTCAAAATCAGGTTTACTGAAATTATAAATATGAGATTGAACCTGCCAGGCAATATCCATTTTTTCTTTGTCTATCCTGGCATCGTCTATTTTCCCTTCTGCTCTGTAAATCAGCATACTCAAATATCTACCAAGAACAGAATTATGAAATCTATTAGTACCTGTTTCATAATTCTTTTTCTTATCTTTGGACTTATTATAGGAATTTGCCATTTTCTTATGTTTCTGTTCCAGTTGAGAGAGTTTGTTATTGATTTTTCTGATCTCAACAAAAGCACCATCAAAATCATCCATTTCAATATAATTAAGTGCCATAAAAACATTGATGTAAATATTTTCATAATCTTCACCAGAATATGCTAGGATGTTGTCATTCAATAGCATTGAAGCTGCAGCTCTACTCAGACTCTTGGTATACAATTCATCAAAATCTTTTTCTGCTTTGGATAGTAATGTGTTACTCTCTTCGTAATTACCCTGATAATGATTTAACATTCCTGCATCCACATAATATAATGCTCTTTCCTTTTCAGTGTAAAATTTCCCTTTAGCAGATTCGATCTGTTTAAGTGTACCTGCATAATCCCGGGAGATTAGTTTTTCATTTATCCCGATAAAATGTTTTTTGGATGTTCTGGTGCTTGCGCATCCTATTGTGAATAATATTACTAAGCACAGGAAACAGGAAAAGATTTTAATCATTTAAGTGTTACCATTTAACTTTGTTTTTCTTCACAAATTTTTTAATCTCTTTCGAGCCTATCCAGACTTTTTCATTTGATTCAACGTTGATAAGTTCAAGATCAACTTGATAGAATTTTACCTCTTTCCCACCACTGGTATCAATATTAGATTTTATTCCACCTTGAAGCATGAAATCTGCACCGGATTCAACAGCTAATCTTTTTGCTGTTTCATCACTTGCAAAAGATTGCTGTTCCATTCTTTCTTCTCTTATCTCACCACGCTCTTTTTTACTTGCAACAAATTTAATACTTCCACTATTAATAAGTTCTCTTTCAATATCTTTTATAAAAATTTCCTCTTGAATATGCTCTGAACTGAAATTTCTGATTGTTCCCACAACTACTACAGGTTTTCTATCTTCCTCAAGAACAAAGTCCTGTAACCATGCTCTATACATCAGATCTTTTATCATTTGTTCTGCAACTAAACGTGAATCAGTATCATTCCAATTACCACTTTGATCTAAAACTTCATCTGCAGAAACTCTTGTTACAGTACGAGTTGTTGATGCACATCCTACAAGCATCAATATTATTACGAATAATCCTAAAACTGCTAATTTACTTATTTTCATTTTTCCTCCTAATTAAGTTTAATGATTTATAACTTGAATACATAAAATTAATGTCAAATTAATTTTACTTTTTAAGAAAAAGCCCAACTTTCTGTTGGGCTTTTTAAACAAATAAAACCAATTATCTTAATTAACATGAAAATCAATTTTTCTATTTTTTTCCTATTTCAATTCCTTTTTTTATTGCTTTAAGATTTGCTTCTAAGAGTTGTGGGTTCTTTTTCTTAAGAAATTTTGAAAGATCTTCTTCAAGAGTTTCGTATTTTACAATCCCTGTCTTACCAATCACAATACCAATCGCAACCATGTTAAGAACCATCATGTTGCCTATTTCTTTAGCTATTTTGTTCATCGGTGCTTTGATGACTGTAATATCTTTACGTTTTGTACCATGAGGACACATATCCGTATTGGAAATAAGAAGTCCACCTTCCTTGATATTGGGACCAAATTTATCTATTGAAGGTTGATTTAATGCAATAAGAATATCGGGATAAGTTACCAGTGGTGAAGCTATTGGTCTATCTGAGATAACTGCAGAAACATTTGCTGTTCCACCACGCATTTCAGGTCCATAAGAAGGAAGCCATGAGACATTAAGTCCTTCTCTCATACCTGCTTTTGCCAAGAATTTACCAATTGTAAGAGCACCTTGACCCCCGAATCCAGAGCTAATAATTTCAGTTTTCATTATTCTCCCCCTTCAATAGACTTATCTCGGAAATTTCCAAGAGGGAAGTAAGGTAACATGTTTTCTTTTGCCCATTTCATGGCTTCCAATGGTGCCAATCCCCAATTTGTAGGACATGTAGAAACAAATTCAACAAAAGTAAAACCTCTCTCTTCTTTATTGAATTGAAGTGCTTTTTTCACAATTTTTGTTGCTTTAAGAATATCTTGAGGTGAAAGTAGAGAAACACGTTCAATGAAATAAGGAGCTCTCAGAGAATTCAATAATTCACAAGCTTGTATAGGATAACCAATATCTGTTTCATCCCGTCCATAAGGTGAAGTTGTAGTTTTCATGCCAGGTAGAGTTGTGGGAGCCATCTGCCCACCTGTCATTCCATAAATTGCATTATTCACGAAAAACACGCTAATATGTTCTCCTCTATTGGCAGCATGAATGATCTCAGCTGTTCCAATCGCTGCCAGATCACCATCTCCCTGGTAGGTGAAAACATGCATATCTGGACGAGCTCTTTTCATTCCTGTAGCTACAGCCGGAGCTCTGCCATGAGCAGCTTCCGCCATATCACAATCAAAGAATTTATAGGCAAACACAGAGCATCCAACAGGTGCAACACCCATCATTTGATTTCTCATTTCTAACTCATCAATTGCTTCTGCAATAATTCTGTGGGAGATACCATGTGTGCAACCAGGACAGTATGTAAACTGTAGATCGGTCAATGATTTTGGTCTTTGTGCAATAATTTCCATTATTCCCCCCTATTATCCATGATCTTAGCTTTGATTTCATCTGGCGTAAACAAAATACCACCAACTTTTCCAAGGAATTCCACCGGTAATTTTCCATTCACTGCCAGTTTCACATCCTCAATCATCTGACCTAGATTCAATTCGCAAACTACGACTTTTTTAATTTTGTCATTAAGAACATTGCTGATTGCTTCATAAGGATATGGCCAGACAGTTATCGGTCTGATCATACCAACATTTATTCCTTCTTCCTGCAATTGATCAATAGCAGATTTTGCGATCCTGGCAGCAGTACCGAATGCTACAACAATTACTTTATTATCAGCAGAAATATTGTATTCTTCATGTCTTTGTTCATTCTTTGTGATTTTATCGTATTTTTTTCCAAGCTTAATAACATGCTGTTCTAAAATAAGAGGATCGATCTCTAAAGAGTTGATCTCGTGATGATGATGATCTGGTTCATCTTCATTTGGATGCATACACCAGTCGTAATGTTGTTTATTTAATTTTTCCATCTCTTCTTTTGTTTTAGCAGGTTTGAATTCAACAGGTTCCATCATTTGTCCCAGAAGTCCATCTGACAAGATCATTACCGGATTTCTATATTTATCTGCCAGATCAAAAGCCAGATCAGCCATATCAGCAAATTCCTGAACTGTGCTTGGAGCCAGAACAATAAGACGATAATCTCCATGTCCTCCTCCTTTTGTTGCTTGGAAATAATCACCTTGAGCAGGTTGGATATCACCAAGTCCCGGTCCACCACGTTGTACATTGATGATAACGGCAGGTAAATTAGCTCCGGCAATGTATGAAATTCCTTCCATTTTAAGTGAAATTCCCGGAGAAGATGAAGATGTCATAACTCTTCTTCCGGTTCCTGATGCTCCGTAAACCATGTTTATGGCAGCAACTTCACTTTCTGCCTGCACAAAAGTACCATCTACTTTCGGCAACATCTTTGCCATATATTCTATCAATTCACTTTGTGGTGTGATCGGATAAGCAAAATATAGCCTGCATCCTGCACGGATAGCGGCTTCAGCAACTGCTTCATTACCTTTCATCAAAACCTTTTCAGCCATAATATCCTCCATCTATTTTTCTATTGTAATTGCTACGTCAGGACAAGTTGTATAGCATAATTTACAAGCAATACAAGCTTCTTGATCAAAACACTCAGCATAATGATATCCTTTGGAATTGATCTCTTCAGAGAATCTAATAATATGCTTAGGACATGCTGGAATACACAATCCACAGCCTTTACATATTTCCGCATTCACGGTCATTCTTGCCATAATAGTCTCCTTATTATTGCATTTTTTTTATGCAGTAGAATGTTTTTATCCTCTTGAATTTGTCAACTGGATTATTAACCAATTTATTAAAAATTCAAATAAAGCCCCAACTATCAATTTATTCCAAAATTTCTTGGGACTTTTGACAAGTTTCGCTAAGATTTTCTACAAGCAAATGATATTGTGTTGAGTTTGACTCAATGGTAAATTTTATTGCCAACCATTCGCAAGATTTTCAACAATTACAAAGGTTTAATAAAACCTGAAATTCTCCAGTTTAATCTGTTCGGAGAGATCCCATTCACCCGGTTGCCAGTTACGCACATGGATCAGTGGATACTATCCCCTGAAATCTATTAATAAGAAAAGATACCCTTCATCTTCGTAGGTTGATGAATAATAATTCTGTTTCATGAAAACATCATAAACGCTATCCACAATTGCAACGTGTATATTGAAGGTATCGAATTGAAGCCAGACAAAACGATTATTCTTAAAATCTTCCTTCTGGCTGGCAATATGTTCTTGTTTGGTTTTCTTAAAATAAACGATCTCTTCATCAGAGAAATTAGTTAATATTTCATTATTGATTATAATACTTTTCCATTTTCTCAGAAACAGTAACAATATATTTTCGTGTTTCTGCAAATGGAATATCTTCACGCAATTTATTATAAAGAAGTTTACTATCCATCGTACTAAGATCTACAAACATTGGCTCCCACTTATCACCAATATTTTTCATTTTCCCAGTCATGGCTTTATAAATAGAACCAGGACCACCATTATAACTGCATATTACACAATATATTTGATTTGTTTTATTAGTAACTTTTGACCATTTGTTATCTTTTAACCAGCGTAAATAGCCAATTCCCATTTCGAGATTAGTAGTTGGATCAAATAACTGTTCGGAGCTTGGCTTTTTATTCTTTTTATAGATGTAATTATTCATAGTTAATCCTGCATATTTGGGAACGATCTGCATCATACCGTAAGCATTCCCGTGCCGGTTGTATGCTTTAGGATTGAAGAACGATTCTGAGTGAATAATAGCCAAAGCTAGACTTGATTCAACGTTATATTTGTTACAAAGTTTCTCAATTGAAGGTTTGTATTGTTCAACTCTGATCTTAATATTATTGGGAATCAAATTTAAATTGATTTGGTATTTAATCATAGTCTTACCTTCTTTATTTTTAAAGGTAACTTTTTTTGAATTCTCTACTATCTGGACGACAACTTCCTCAACTTTATTTTGTTTTATCACTTTATTACTGGAAGTTAATACCTGGTCTTTCAGGATAGGTTCATTCGTAAGCATATCTTTTTCCTTTAAGATAGAGATCACCTGCTTTTTGAGTGTATCTTTAGCCTTGGATTCCTGAATCTTTTCATCAGCTACTTTTTCCGGTTTCTCTACTACAGCTTCTACTTCGATTTTATCTTTTTCGAAATTGACCTTACTTCTCCCGCTAAAATCAGAGTTATAGCTTACCCATTCTTTAGGAGTAGACTCAAGAAATTCATTCCATAGCTTTTCAATTTGATCTTTGTATTGCACAAACAGTGAATCCTGCTGGTTGAAATAATTAGCACGTGCTTTAGATTCAGTTTCCAAAAAGTTCTGCTGTTTTGCTTCTTCTTGTTTTTTAAATTCATCAAAATCTGTTTGAGCATAAAGACATGACATCAATACAATAACTGCAACTGGTAATAATAGCTTTTTCATTTTTTCTCCCTTACAAATGATTTTAATATTATCATAAAATAAATTTTCCCTTATAAAATTGTAAAGTTTTTTACCAAAACTTTCGCAAGCCAAAAATCTTGCGTTTAGTTGCTTGTTCAAGATTTTTACAAGAATTTATTTCGAGTTTTGCTCCAATAACGTCCTTATAAAATCATCCTCTTTTATCAGACCAAAACCACCTGCTTTACAGCTTTCTTCATTATATTCATTAACTTTATCTGCTTCTAATCTCGGATTATAAATAATAAAAGGAACTGCATCGTGAGTGTGAGTTCGCACTTCGCAAGGTGTGGAGTGATCTGGCAAAACTGCTATAGCAACATCTTCTTCCAATTTGGAAGTTTCTTCCAAAACATATTTCACAATTCTTGAATCTAAATATTCAAGTGCTTTAATTTTAAGTTCTACATCACCTGCATGACCTGCTTCGTCTGTAGCTTCCACATGTAAATAAACCAGATCGTGAGTTTTGATAGCTTCCACAGCCGCTTCAGCTTTACCTTCATAATTTGTATCTGTAAGTCCGGTTGCACCTTCCACTTCGATCACATCCATTCCAGCAAAAATCCCAAGACCTTTGATAATATCTACAGCGGAAATTACAGCTCCCGAAATTCCATATTTATCTTTCAATGTTCTCATCGAAGGTTTGTAGCCGGAAGACCAGAACCAAACAGAATTTGCTGAATTTTTCCCTTCTGCGATACGCTTCTTATTAACAGGATGATCTTTCAATAATTCCTGTGATCTTAAAATGAGGTCATTCAACAAATTACAAGTATCTTCCCCACTTTTGCTCTTTGATTTTATCATAACATCTTTAAAAAGAGTTCCCGGAACATCGTGAGGAGGTGTAAACACTAGATCATTATTTCCATTCTTCACAACAAGTAAATGACGGAAGCTGATCCCTTTGTGAAATTTCACAAACTCATCTGCAAGTCTATCATTCAAAAAATCTATGAGAATATGTGATTCTTCCGAACTGATATGTCCTGCAGAATGGTTCTTTATCTTCTCGTCTTCAATACAGATTAGATTACAACGCATGGCGAGATCACCTTTATTGATTGTAACCCCCATGCTTGCACCTTCCAAAACTCCTCTACCTTCATAGACTTTATGAACATTGTAGCCTAAAACAGCCAGATTAGCAACTTCACTTCCAGGTGGCATATCTAATGGTACAGATTGGAATAGACCGCATTTTCCCATTTTTGCTAATTTATCTATATTTGGAATATGTGCAACTTGTAGTGGAGTTTTATCTCCGAACTTTCCAATTGGATGATCTGACATACCATCACCCAGAATAATGATATATTTCATACTACTCCTTTTTATTGAAAGTGACGTTTCCCGATGTCACTTTCTAAATTATTCCGTTTCCAAGCCTGAGATAGGAAATGCATATTGGTTACCAAGTTTAGATTTTGTAACAGAATTCCAACTTCTATATTTTACTTTTATATTTTTTCTTTCTATTCTTTTCTTTATGAATTTCTCTGCATAATTTTTCAACTTCACGAAAATTAACTTTTCCGCTACTCATCATCGGAATGTTATCAAATATATGAAATTCTCTCGGAAGAGCGATGGCGGGTAGTTCTTTAGCCATTTTCTTTAAAATACTTTTTGTGTCGATCTCTCCTGTAGTGATTGCAGCAACAACATCAGCACCTTTGGTAGGATTAGGCACATCTACCACACAGCAAATAACTTTATCGGGAAGATATTTATTTAATACTTCCTCAACTTTAACGAGTGAGATCATTTCGCCACCAACTTTCACAAATCTCTTTAATCGTCCTTTATGCCAGAGAAAACCGTCATCATCGATCAGACCCATATCTCCTGTATCGTACCAACCTTTATGAATACGAAGAGATGTCTCTTCTAAATCTCCAAGATAGCCATTCATAACCAAATCACCTTTTACCAAAATTTTTCCGGTTTGGTTGGTAGGGAGTTCTTCATCTGTTTCAACATCCAAAATTTTAATTTCTACTTCAGGCAATGGTTTTCCAATACTACCAACTCTATTTTCCGTGAGAGTGTTAATTGAAATCGCCGGACTCGTTTCGGTTGTTCCATAAGCATTATAAATAGGTAAATTATGCTTTTCCATAAAACCATCATAAATTTGTTTTGTTAAAGTATCTGCACCACTAATGGCAAATTTCATAGAGGCAAAATCTCCTGGTGAAGATTTTTTAAGATAACCATAATAGAAGGAAGGTGTTCCAGCCATCAAGGTAACTTTATACTTTTTGATCAATCCACAGATAATTTTATAATCAAGAGGATTTGGATAGGCTACAATGCTGGTTCCAAGTGTGATCGGAAGCCAAAAATTAGCTGTAACACCAAATACATGAAATAGTGGTAAATTCGCGAGGAAAACATGATTTGAATCAAGATCAATTATTTTGGGAAGATTATCTACATTGTGCCCGATATTTTTATGAGAAAGTTGTACGGCTTTCGGTTCTTTCTCACTACCGCTAGTAAAAAGAATAATGGCAGTTTCGTTATCATCACCATGATGAACAGCTCTGATGATTTTTTTAGCAGAACCCTTAGATTTGATAAGAGCTGGAAGTTTATCAAAAAGTTTAATCGAAGCTACAATATCTTCTAAAAATATCATGCTTTCTATCGGATCTAGTTTAAGTTTTTCCAGTAATTTCTTACTCGTGATAATCGTTTCGAAACTACATTTTTCTTGAGCATAAACCGAATTTTCAATAGCTCCGGTACCATAATTGATCATCACAGGAATTTTGCCAGCCATCAATAGACCTATATTTGTCAGCATACATCCGGCTGAAGTTGGAACCATAACTCCCACATATTTACTTTTGATTTTCTTGAACTTTTTTGCAAAGATCAAAGATATGATCAGCATTCTTTCATACGGCACATCTTTACCTGTTGCAATATCATGAACAGCAATTTTCTTACCAAATTTTTTAGCAGTTTGTATAAAACGATGATGTAGTTGCATAAGACCTCCTAATTCAAACTTAATAGTTATTAACTAAATACTTTTTGAATTCTTCATAATTGTTTAACACTTTATCGTAGGATTCTTCTCTTTCTTCTAATCCTTCCAAACTTGAAGGCAGTTTGGGATCAAAATCCAATATATCTCTGATCTGTTCTGGAAATTTTGCAGGATGGGCTGTTTCTAATGAAATACATAATTGATCTTCCGTATCAAATTCATGATATTTTTGCAGAAATCTTTGCAAACCTGCCCAACCAACAGAACCATGAGGTTCTAATAAAAGCTCATGTAATTCGTAAGCTTCTGCTATCATATTTTTAGTTTCTTCATCAGTAATACTGGTTGAATAAATATCCTCTCGTAATTTATTCATATCGGGGGGGTTAATAATATCTCCGGTTTCATTCATCACACCGTTATACAAAGCGATTAGGCGTGATATATTGCTTGGATGTCCCACATTCATAGCACTTGATAGACAGTTTTTAGAAGGATCGATCTTATCATAATTTCCCGTTTTTACAAAGGTAGAAAATTCATCATTCTCATTAGTTGCAATTATGAATTTTTTTATTGGAAGTCCCATTTGTTTAGCAAACATTCCACCCATCATATCACCAAAATTTCCCGATGGAACGGAAAAGATTACTTCTTCTTCATCACTCTTTCTCAGGCGTGCAAAAGCATAAAAATAGTAAACAATTTGCGGGATCAATCTACCAATATTAATCGAGTTTGCCGAGGATAGACTAAGGTAATCCAATTCACTATCGGAAAACGCTTCTTTTACAAGATACTGACAATCGTCGAATTTAGCATCAAGTCCAATTATCTGTATATTTTTACCCAATGTTGTCATCTGTTTTCTCTGGCGATTTGTTACTTCTTTTTCTGGAAAGAGAACCACAACCTTGATGTTATCCAATCCATAAAATGCGTTTGCAATTGCACTACCAGTATCACCCGAAGTTGCAGTGAGAATCAGAAGCTCACGGTTAACTTTATCGAGATAGTATTGCATAAGCCTGCCCATCATTCTGGCTGCAAAATCCTTAAAAGATGCAGTGGGACCTTGATCCAGCCGCATTACATATTTCCGATCATAAACTTTTTCAAGTGGAATTTCGTAATTGTAAGCATCTTTAACAATTGCTTTTAAATCTGCATTTGGTATCTGATCGTGTAGAAATTTTCTACCTACTTCAAAGGCAATTTCATAATATTCCATTTGTGAAAATTTACTTATTTCTTCTTTTGTAAAAGAAGGAATTTCTTGAGGCATATAAAGTCCTTTATCAGGAGCTAATCCTTTTAATAGTGCACTTTTAAAATCTACAACCTCTGCCTTCAAATTTGTTGAATAAAATTTAATATTTTTCATTATAATTTACCCTCTCGCCACTGACTTTCACTAACAAAAAAGACTCTTTTTAAGATGTTTTTCATCTTTGTGACTAATTATTTTCTTTTTATATCTATTGGAATCTGCAAAAAAGTCGATCACATAACATTTGGTTAGAAATTCAGCTGAATGAATTATTCCTTCTGGGATAAGATAACGATCTCCATTAGTATAGGTTTTGGTATTACCATCAATTGTCAGCTTCATCTTTCCTTCCAGAACCATTCCCCACTGCGTACAATGTGAGTGATCAGGAATCTTACCGATTGGTTCCAATTCAAAAAAAACAGCGGAGATCGTGTCATCCTGCATCAGCCAACCTCGAACACCATCCAATGCAATTTCAATTTCCGGTAAATTTTTTATCATCTCAGGATAAATATCTTTATTCATCATCCTTTCCTTTGGGATTTTTTATAATCAAAATAAACCTTTGGCAAACCCACCATCTACTTTCAAAGAAACTCCAGTTATATAGCCTGCTCCTTGAGAAATCAGAAAAGCAACAGCTTGAGCAAATTCTTCTGGAGTGCCAATTCTCCGCATTGGAATTGTAGATTCCAATTTCAGATAGAATTCTTCTTGTGTTGAATTATTTATTTTAGCAAATGCTTGTGCCAGATTTTCCACTCGTTGTGTTTTAGTGTAACCGGGACAAACGGAATTTACAGTGATACCGTCTTTTGCAACTTCATTAGAAAGACTCTTCATGAAACCAACAACAGCAATTCGTGCAGTGTTTGATAAGATCAGATTATCAATAGGTTGTTTCACTGAAACCGATGTCATCATTACTATTCTACCCCATTTTTGCTTTTGCATTTGGGGAACCACTTTTTTACAAAGTGAGATTGTACTTAAAAGATTTAATTCAACTGCCCTGCGGTAATCCTCAATATCAAAATCACTGAAATTGCCGGCAGGTGGACCCCCAGCATTTGTTACAAGAATATCAATAGTTTTAAATTTCTCTAATATGGAATTGATCATTTGTTTCACTTGCATCTCATTAGTGACATCGCAGGCAATGATCGAGACATTCATATTTGTTTTTTCTGCAATATCAGATTTTGCTTTTTGCAAAGACTCCATACTTCGAGAACAAATGACAACTGTAGCACCTTCCAAAGCTAACTGAATTGCCACAGCTTTTCCTAAACCTTTGCTGGCAGCAGTTACAAGAGCAATTTTTCCTTTTATCCCAAGATCCATAAAGTCTCTCCTACAATTGTGCTTTCACACACTCTGCCAATCTCCTAACTGCTTCAACAATTTGCTCTTTAGATGCAAATGAGAAGTTTATTCGCATTTCATTTTTACTGGGATTTTCACCAAAGAAAACCTCTCCAGGTACGAAAGCAACTTTATACTTTATGGCTTCATAGAACAGCTTCATTGTATCTATCTTCTTAGGAAGCGAAACCCAGAGGAATAATCCACCTTCCGGTTTTGTCCATTTTACTCCCCATTTGTTTGGAAAGTACTTTTGCATAGACTGTAAAAATACATTTAGTTTCTCGCTGTAATATGTCTTGCATTTTTCCATGTGGGCATCGTAATCCATCTCCGTTAGAAATGCTGTGCAAAGATCCTGATTATATTTTGGCGTATTTAAAATATTGCCACCTTTGATATTACCCATTTTTTCAATAACATCTTTAGGTCCAATATTAAATCCAACTCTGATACCAGGACAAAAAATCTTTGAGAATGTATAAAGTCCGATCACATTAGTTCCATTTCTTTTTTGATCCAAAGAGAATAAAGAAGGAATTGATTCACCACGATAACGTAAATCACGATAGGGACTATCTTCTATAATGGGAATTCCAAACTCATTGCTGAGATCGAGAAGTGCTTCTCGTTTTGCAAGACTGGTGGTAATTCCGGTTGGATTTTGAAAATCTGGAACTACATAAATGAATTTTGGTTTCTCATCTATTTCTTCCAGTATTTTTCGGTACTCATCTACATTTGGTCCATCATTTTCCATGTCGATTCCAATAATTTGCGGATTCTGCATCTGGAAGGCAACGATAGCTCCTGCAAAAGTTGGACGATCAATCATAATTACATCACCGGAATTCAGAAATAATCTACCTGTAAGATCCAGACCATGCTGTCCCGAAGAAGTTACTACTACCTGTTCTTTTGTAATATTAATGTTATCCCTTTTCAGGAATTCAATAATAGCACTCTTCAAGCTCTCTTCACCGGGTACTGCAGTATATTGGAAAATATTTTCTAAATTATTTTCTAATAATTTCTTTGATACTTCTCTCATTTGAGTTTTTTGAAACATATCAGGTGAAGGAAGACCACCAGCAAGAGAGATTATTTCAGGATCATTTAGATATTTAAAAATCTTACCAATTGAATATCCTTCAAAATCTTTCATTATTTTAGAATATTTTTCTTTCCAATCTGTTATCATCTATGCTCCTTATTTATATCAACTCGACTCGAGCAATAAACCCGAGTCGGGTTGAAATGTATTATCTTGCGAATGGTTGAAAACCTCCACGATGGTGATATATATAAATAACCATTGCGAAGATCAAGATCATTAGACGGGTAAGAGAATTTCAGCATCGTTTGTTCCTCAAGCCGATGCACCATTCGCAAGGTTTTACTCTCTAATACGAGCTACCACCGAAAATTGATTTTATACCTTTTTTCATAAAATTCTTTCCATCTTTTGTAGCACGCAGAGATTTATAATAAATCACATCACCAATTTTTTCTGCATTTGCTTCTCGTTCATCTTCAGGAAGAAAATAAGCCATCATTGTATCCAGTTCACGAGCTGTTCCATCACTTTCATATTTGAATGTCATATTGGTTCCGTTTTCCAGAACTTTATATGCATTATCTGTCCAATTAAATCCTTCTATACCAAGATCGGGATTTATATAGATATGTGCTGCAAGGCTTATGCCTTTAATTCCACTTTCATCTAGTTCTTTAGCACATTGAATAAATGTCTCTGCAGTAGCACCATTTCCAATATTTATCTCATAAAGAGGAGAAGTGTTATCATAACGCAGATAAGATTTCATAATATTAAGAAGCATACGGAAATGCATTGTAGTTTGAGCGGAAAGCAACATTGAGATTTTGAAATGGAGATTGGGGATATCTCTTCCAAAATAACAAGCAGCAATTATTGTATTCCAACTAGGATTGAGAAAGAAATCTGCTCCAGTTGCCATTGCAGTCCTGATAACACCATCCAGATATACAAGATGATTATCATTAGCACATTCAATACCACCAAAATTCCCAAAGAAAGTTCCCTGATTTTTTAAAACTATAGCTGCATTTTCATCATCAACTTCAGCAACTTCAAATTTTTTGCCAGTCACTTTTTCCAATTCTTTGAATCTAGCTTTTGGTTGTGGAATTCCGATCAGATTTGTGCTGCAAAATTTTGAACATTTCATTATATTTTCGCTCATCATCAACGTTGCCATCAGATCACCATTGTAAATATAATTATCCGTAAGAGCAACCACAGAAATAAATTCGGATGCAACAAAACAATTCTCTCCATTTTCTGCACTTGCTGCAATTCTTTCCATACCGTGATGCGTTACCTTTGCACCTTGCCATCCCGAAACCTGAGCGGTGGCAATGCCATAAGAATTGTTATATTTGATATTATGTTTCTTTTCAAAATCTGGAACTTTAGGGAATTTTTTTACCAGTTCTTCAGCATCAGCAATCATATCACCAAAACCTTTTTCATCTAAAATTCTCTTTCTGGTTTCATATTTCCTCATTTCTGTGATAGTTTCACTAATTTTCTGTGCTCCACCATGATGTTTTTTTAAAGTATCAATCGCCAATTTGTCATCCTTTGATAAAAATTCAAAATACATTTGTCCTCCTGATAAGAGTTGGTTCTCGGTTATTATCTAAAAACGATCTTATTTTTTTTTATTTTAACAGTATAACTTTTTTTGTATAAACATTATGGATTGTTTTAAGTGTGTAAAAATAGATACCACTAGAAATTTTCTTTCCATTTTCATCAGTTCCATCCCAACTAATACTATGATTTCCCTGAATCAAAACCTCATTAAGAAGTGTTCTAATTTTATGCCCTTTAATATTATAGATACATAGTTTTACTTCTGTTGTTTTAAGAAGCGAAAAAGATATATTTGTAGAATTATTAAAAGGGTTAGGAGATACAATTAAAAAGGAATGGTCATGAAAATAGTGTGGGTTTGCACTCGTGTTATATGTAAATAACTCTACAGTATTGAATATCGTTGGTTCTATTTGATAAGCTGGGATTCCCGCTTCAGCAGTTGACCATTTTATCAAGTTTAGCGAGGGAACATATTGTATTGTATGAATGTTACTAGAAACTCCTGCTGCCCCTGCTAATAATTCCCAGCTTCGCGTTATATCAATATCTGAATTAGCAGAAAGTGAATCTGCAATATTATTATAACGAGAACAACCGGCAGGTGAATATAACTTTCTAAAATGGTTTGTAGTTGCCAGATGTTCATTTGGGATAATTGTGTTATCTTCATCATCCCGTGCAACAATACCGTTTTGGTTATTACATTCAATCACCAATCCACTCTCATGATTTGCTGTATGAATAATAGAACCACTTAATTGAAAATTCCCTTCAATCGCAGCTTGTACATCTTCAGGATTTATCTCATAATTTCCGTCATAATCATAAATCTCAATTCCATTTCTAATCGATAATAGAATTGGATGATAAGTAAAAGCATTGGGATGTTCATTATGATTTCCCATATTCATAAATGCACATAGTCCATTTTCGTTTATGCTAGAGAGACCTCCTATAAAACCCGGGAAAGTAAATGACAACCAGTTAATTTCATTAGTTTCCGATGGAAAATGAACAACCATCAAGTGGTTGTCCAATAAAGCAGGATGTGGCGTCCAGTCCATATTTCTAGTAATTACCAGTTCACCCAATAATTCAGGATCTGAAATTGTATTCCCGCCCCAGCTGGATAAACTTGAACAACCAAATTCGAAATCCGTATTTAATTCTCCCAGTGCAGATAGATCAACGATAGCATTTGAAAGCAATATATCATGTGCATCAATATCTCTTCCTAAAATATCACTAAAAAGAACAACATTTGCTTCAATCATTCCATCTATCATTCCTTCAGTTTCGGAAATATACTTCTCTTCTATTTGGAAATTGTCCAGAAAGTATATTCTGGTATTTTCGTAGATATATGCATTCCCTCCAAAAAAAATACCAATAAAATAATTTTCTGAAATCTCTTTGATCTTATCTCCAAATAAGTAACCGGCTGCATAACCTCTCTCATAATGTGTACCCCAAACTTTGAGGATCTTCTTACCCTCTACGCTTAGAGTGTCACCATTAACATTTTGAGCGTAAATAATTGTGTTTGAAAACAAGAATAAGAATAATATAATTTTCTTCATTAGATCTGCCTAAATTATAATATCTTTTAGCTTTCTTTTTGGAACATGATGCGTTCCATTTTCATCTCGCCAGTATTTAATATTATTGTTTTCAACATTTTCAATTTTTATATTCTCTTCTGGTTTACCAAGAGCAATTACATATAAAATTGTATATTTTTTTGGAATTATCAGTTGTTTTTGGAGTACATCCTTTTTTATACTAGCAAAGATACAACCTCTCAGTTCTTCTTCAACTGCACCTAGTAAAATGGACTGACACGCAATCCCTGCGTCACAAGCCACTTTTTCAGTATCCTTTTCTGTTGATAAAATAATTATATATGCTGAAGGACGTTCTCCAATTTCTGGACCATTCCAGTTCTTTAAATATCCTGCCCAATCCAAACATGAAAAAATCTTATTGTTTTCTTCTTCAATATTACATATTTTAAAACGTAGTCGCTGTAAATTCGCTGCTGAGGGAGATAATCTAGCGAGGTCAATTAGATCTTCTAATAATGAAGTATCAACTTTGTAATTCTGATGAAATCTACGATAACTTCTATTTTTCACAATCATCTCTCTGATCATACTATCTCCAACTCTTTTTACATTAATCTTCTTTATTGCTGACCTTAATCATTGGAAAAATTAATAGTGTCAAGGAACTTAAAATAATAAATGCTGTTCCAATATTTATAGAATCTGCAATGAAACCCATCAGCGGTGACATAACAGCTACAAATATAGTTTTTAATTGTGATTCAACCGATAATCCTGATGCCATTACATCATGCAAAATATTTTCGCTGATAAAACCAATATTAATAGGTCTACGCAAATTTTGTAAAACGAATAACAGTATAAACAAAATTATTATAATTGTTTTTAATTCTAATAAAAAAAACAAACCCGAAAGTAATACTAATGAAACTCCACCAAGATAAGAGCTATTCATTGCAATCGATAGCGTTTTAAATTTGTTTTTAAATTTACCTGCATTCCTTGAGGCATATGAAGTTAAAAGATATAATATGCAATAAACAATTGCAATCAAGATCGATTCTCGTTTATCCATCCCCGGCAAAAATGGGATGGATAAAACAACCATCTGGAGAATGGGTTGTATGTAATCTTTCACCGTTTTAAATAACCCATCAAATATAGCAGAATTCATCATAACTTTTCGCAATAACGGTTCTTTAAAACTCATTTTTAAGCTTGTATAAGTCATTTTGAAATTATGCTGAATATTATTTAACAAACCATTTTTATATTCTCTTTCTCCATCAAGTTCTTTTGGATAAGTTAACATTAAAATTAAGGCAAGAATATATGGTATTATTGAACCTAAAAAAACATATTTATATTCACCTGAGTAAAGAACAATGCCCCCAGCAACAAGAGCTGCAAGAGCAGAGCCCATCTGTGACCAGCTACGCGTGTAGCCATAATACTCTACTTTAAAATGCAATAGATCATTAAGCTTAAGATAGTGCAGGATCATTGCTTTATGGGTCCCTGTGCGAAAAGCATCTCCCAAAGCATAGAATAACATTGCAATGATATATACCGTGAATCGGGGAAAAAAGAAGAAAATGATGAATGATAAAATGTACGATGAAAAAGCAAAAACCATTGATTTTCTCCGACCAAGACTGTCTGCCACAAATCCGGTAGGTATTTCAAATATTAATATTGCAATTTCTCGAATAGATATTAATGTTCCAATCTGCAAGAAAGAAATATCCTGTTCTAAAAAGAATAGAAATATAAAAATATCGAAGAAGCGCTGATTTTTCAAGAACCCATAAGCTGAGAACTTGAAAAGCTGCAAATTTTTAGGGATCATTCTATACTTCCGTTATTTGTCTGATCAAATGTTCAGGCATTTCATAGAGAAGAAAATCATTATTCTGTTCCCAGCTTCTAAATCCACTTAGATCTATATATTCCATTAATTTAGCAATATTCGGTACTAATAATTGAATTTTTCTACAGTTGTTTTCTAGTGCTTTATGTACGACATAATTCAATAAATCGTTGTATATTCTTTCATTCTCAGCTTCTATAAAACTAATCCAGAAAACATTATTATAGTTAACATTAGAAAAAATAATTGCACCTTTAATCTCTCCATTCTTTATGAATAATGCATATTGTTTTTCAGAGTAAAATTCTTCTAATAATCTCTTAGAATAATGATGAACAACCCAGCCCTTGCCAATAGAATTTTTTGTTCCTTTAAGATAGGAGGAATTAAAAATGTACTGATTTAATTTTTCAAAATCGATATCTTCCGTTATTGCTTTATTAATTTGCTTAACCTGATAATTTGAAATTAATAATTCTTTTAAAGACAACTTCAGAATTCTCTTAAAACCCAATTTCTCATTAAGTTTTATAGAAGCTTTGTTTCCAAAATAGGTTGAAAATCTTATTGATCTAATTCTCTTACCTTTTAAATGTTCCATATAATATTTAGCGATTTTGTAACCAACGCCCTTAATATTGGTCTGTGTATTCTTTCGCAAAGCTTCTAGCCAAATATCAGCTAGTGTAAGAAAACGCATTCTTCCGAAACCTATTAACTTACCATTTTCCCAGTACCCAGCAAATAGATTTTTAGTATCTGCTGCCCATTCATCAAAAACAAATTTCACATAATCATCACCATCCCAAATCTGAGATGAGATTCTCAAGACTTCTTTTTTATCGGAAAGTTCGATTTTTCTTATCATAATTATAACAATTCCAGGTTATATTTTTTCAGTTTTTTATCAATCGCTTTTGGATTGGGATAGTATTTCGTCATTTCATCCCAAAATATTTGGCTATGATTTTTTACTCTCGTATGAACCAATTCGTGCATAATCACATAATCCTGTAAATCAGCAGGAAGGTTGATCAATTTTATGTTCAAGTTAATATTATTCCTGACAGAACAACTCCCCCAACGCGTTTTCTGAGAACGTATAAAAGATCGATTGAAATCTAATCCATGAATTTGTGATAGTTCATTTAGCCTATTTCGAATAATTTCTTTAATTACATTTTTACTTAATAAATTAGAATTCACTGTGTTGTTAAGTGTAAATTGATTTCTCTTATCAATTTTTGTTAATTGCTTTTGTACCCAGTCAATTTTAGAATTAAGAAATTTTTCTGCATTCCGAACAGTATTTTTTTTAGGAATTGTAACATTAATTATCTTCAAGTTATTAATTGATATTCTTAAATATTTGGCTTTTATACTATTCCTGAAATGAATCTTACCAAGTGTAGGATGAAAGATAAGTTTCACTTCTGTTTTCATACTACTTTAATAATTTATCTATGACTGGCGAAAGCAGTAAATATCCAAATATTGCACCGATTAAAACGTTTGACCAAACGTTAGATGTCATTGGTCAACCACCACTTCTGCAGCCAATAAGTTTATAGTATAAATAACCAGCTACTGCACCCAAAATGAATGTAAGTACCGTTAATAATATTTTCATTATTTTGCTGGTTCTGGAGAATTTAATATGTTATATTCAATTTCAGATGCGACACGAATAATGAATGCTCTGTTTAATCTACTTAGATAATCTGAAGGTTTTAAAAAATTCAAAACAAGTTGATAAATAAACTGTTGTGAATGAAGATGAAAAAAATACTGGTCAAAAGTTTTACTTTCAATTATCATTTCTTCTTGAATAATTATCTCTTTTCTTATTTCTTTTAAATGATTATTGATCTTTTGAATAATTAATTTATTGAATTGTTTTCCCTGCATATCTTGTTCTTCTGTAATTTGTCCGGTTATGCTTTTCACATCAGGTTTTAATGAATTGATCAACTCATTAACAAATATTTCCCGCTGTTCAGAATTCAATTCGACAGAACTGGAAATATCATTTCTCAAATTCATGCAAATCATAGTCATTTCCATCAAGAATTTCTGATAATGTTCAATTCCTAAAACATCATATGAAATATTATTTGCAACTTGATTATACACATCCATGATCTTGATCGTTTCTAGTAAATTTGAATCTAATTCACGCAAAAATATCAGATTCATATTATTTTGTGTTTTACTGATCTCTGTATTTAATCCAACAAATATCGTAATCAAGATAATTGTTATTATTAATTTTCTTAACATTATTTACTTCCTAATTTAAATTCTTTGTGTAAAGCTGTGATTGCCATTATTTCGTCGATACTTTTTACAAGACATGAAATTGTTGTATAAGAGTCTGTACATTCGTAGATCATAATGTCTTTGGAACTTAAAGCTTTCACGATCTTCCCGATTACACCTGGCATTCCTGTCATTCCAGAGCCCACAACAGATATCTTTGAAAATTCTTTTTCTGTTTCAAATACATAATTATTTTGTTCTAATATTTTAATGAATTTATCTTCCAGATCTTCTTCAATAATAAATGATATCAATTCTGGAGTTATATAAATAAAATCTACGCTGATATTCTGTTGTGCAAGAGTTTGAAAAATGCTTAATCCGGTTTTATAGATGTTGTTTTTTTTAGGAAATATCCGTACTAAGATAATATTTGTTTTACTGGTTATTCCAGTAACAGGCTTATCATTTTTCATTTCAAAGATAATAGTTGATTTCACATTATTAGAAGTTGAAAATAGCTTAATGGGAATTTTATATTGGGAAGCTATCGAGACAGCCTGAGGATGGATAACATTTGCACCTTTATTCGCCATCTCCACAGCTTCTATATAGCTGCTTTCAGGTATGTTCCTAGCACCGGTAATTTGGCGTGGATCAGCAGTTAATATGCCTTCAACATCCGAATATATTTCTATGTGTTCAGCTTTTAATGCAGCAGCCAAAATACTGGCAGTTGTATCGCTGCCACCTCTGCTGAATGTTGTTATTTCACCATTCTCACTTATTCCTTGAAATCCAGTTATAATTGGGATTTTATTATTATTAAGTACATTTAATATATTATCGGGAACTATTTTCTTTATGGTTGCCTGATTATAATTGTCATCCGTGATAATACCAGCCTGCATTCCATTTAATGCAACTGCATCAATATTTTTACGCTTTAATGTTTGCACCATAACTACAGCAGATATTAGTTCACCACATGACATGATCAGATCTTTTTCGCGGGGAGAGATATTTTTAAATATTGAAGTTGCTGATTGTAATAATGTATCTGTGGCGTAAGGATCACCTCTTCTACCCATTGCAGATACAACTACAACAGGAGAAAATCCATCTTTCATAGCGGTTGCAATATGCTCAGCAGCTTTGTTTCTAATCTCTGCATTTTGTAATGAAGTTCCACCAAATTTCTGGATTACAATTTTCATAAATACCTAAATTAACAATTCTGCAATTTGAACAGCATTTAGTGCTGCACCTTTACGCAAATTATTTGCAACGATCCACATATTAATTCCATTTGGTTCAGATAGATCTTTTCGTAATCTACCAATCATTACATCATCATAGGTCTCACTCATAATTGCTAATGGATATTTATCATTAGCAATATCATCAACGAGTTTGATACCTTTAGTTTTAATATAAATATCTTTTAATTTCTTTATCGAAATATGTTTTTTGGTCTCTAAATAAATAGATTCTGAATGACCATAAAAAACAGGAACACGAACTGCAGTTGCAGTTATTTTAATCTTATTATTTCCGAATATCTTCTTAGTCTCATGCATAAGCTTCATCTCTTCTTTAGTATATCCGTTATTCTCAAATTTATCAATATGCGGCAGGATATTAAAAGCGATCTGATGAGGATATACTTTGCGAGTTAGTTTTTTTTTATTTAAGATTTGAGATGACTGCTCTTCTAATTCATCAATTGCAGCTTTCCCTGTGCCTGAGACTGCTTGATAAGTTGACACAATTATTCTGTTTATTCCAACTTCATCTAATACTGGTTTAAGCGCGACAACCATTTGAATTGTAGAACAATTTGGATTAGCAATAATTCCTTTATGTTTTTTTACATCATCAGCATTAACTTCCGGTACTACTAATGGTACATGCGAATCCATTCTAAAAGCACTGCTGTTATCTATAACAATAGTACCATTCTTAGCTGCGATCGGAGCAAATTTTATACTTACTGCACTACCGGCACTGAACAGTGCAATATCAATATCTTCAAAACTATTTGTATTCAGTTCCTGAACTTTAAGTTCCTTTTTCTTGAAACTGATAGTTTCACCGACTGACCGTTCCGAAGCTAAAAGGACAAGATTTTTAATGGGAAATTCCCGTTCTTCCAGGATCTTTACCATTTCTTTACCAACAGCTCCGGTTGCACCAACTACAGCTACATTGAATTCACTCACAAATTACTCCGGTAATTTCTAAAAAAGGAGAAGTCATATCGACTTCTCCTAAATTATTATTTTTTTTATATCTAATTCATTTCAGATCTAATTACTTCAGCCAACCGTTTCACACCGATCTCGTTCTGCTCTTTGGAAGCATATGAGAAATTTATCCGCATTGTGTTCAGACCCTTACCATTACAGTGGAAAGCTTGACCAATTACAAAGGCAACCTTCTTTTTAATTGCTTTTTTAAAAAGGACTTCTGAATCCATATATTCGGGTAAAGTAATGAATAAGAATAATCCACCTTCCGGTTTTGTCCAAGTAACACCTTCGGGCATATATTTTTCAAAAGCTCTCATCATTATATCTTTTTTCTCTTTATAAAGCTTAATAGTTTTTTTGAGATTTGTATCAAAGTAACCTTTCTCAATATATCTTGCAGCAATTTTCTGAACAAAGGGAGACGTACAGAGATCTGTCCCTTGCTTAGCCAAAACAAATTTATCAACAATATCTTTATCGGCAATTACCCAACCAATTCTAAATCCAGGAACGAATATCTTGGAAAAAGTACCAAGATTTATCACATTTCCTTCATCATCAAGAGCAAATAAACTTTTCTGATCTTTTCCTTCAAAACGGATGTGTTTGTAAGGGCTATCTTCCACGATAAGAACTCCATACTTTTTAGAAATACTTATGATCTCTTCACGTCGGAATTCCGGCATAGTTACACCTGCTGGATTCTGAAAATCCGGAATAATATAGATGAATTTTGGTTTTTCACCTTTTGCTTTTAGTTCGGATAGAACTTCTTCCACTTTATCGGAACGCATTCCATAATTATCAAATTTAATCCCGATCATATCAGCACCATAGGCATTGAATGCTTGCAATCCACCCAAATAGGAAGGAAGACCCACAAGAACTTTATCGCCACGATTGATGAAAATTTTACCAAGCAGATCAAGTCCCTGCTGTGAAGCAGTGGTAATACAAATATTATCTTTAGTAATTTTGAATCCTTCTTGAATATAATTCTCTGCAATTAATTCACGTAATCTGTCATCTCCTTCTGTTGAACCATACTGCAACGCTTTCTCCCCGTCTTCACGCAATACTTCTGTTGTGATCTCTATAAGTTCTTCGATCGGGAAAGTTTCAGGTGCAGGTAATCCTCCTGCAAATGAAATTATTTCAGGATCTTTTGTAAGTTTGAGAAGTTCACGTATTGCAGATTTTTTCATCCCTTTGGAAGCATCCGAAAGAATGTTCTGTAAGTCACTCACCATTTTAATTCTCCTTTTTATTTTATATATATATTATTATCATCAATAAATCTTAATAAATTAAAATCTTCTATTTGTTTTTTAATTCCATCTAATAATTGTCTACTAATTTTTAATTTAAGAGTACGAGAATTTGTTGTTTTATTATACTTACTTTCAATTATTTCTGCATTACTCTGCAGAAAAGACATTAAGCTCTGCATCTCAAAAGGAATTTCCAGGTCAACACACTTCTTAGATCTTTGTAAAAATTCTTCGATCTTAGAATATAATTGATCAATTCCTTCACCTGTTTTTGCAGAAATAAAGACACTATCTGGATATTTATTGATCAATTTTTTCTTAGTAAATAAAAAGTGGTTTCCATATATTTTATCGGTTTTATTAAACACAATGAGAATATTCTTTTTTTCAACTTTGATGTCCTGAAGAACCTTCTCGACTGCTTCCATTAATTCAAATAGATTAGGATATGACACATCAACTACGTGCAACAGTAGATCAGCTTCCAGAACTTCCAACAATGTAGAATTAAAAGAAGAAACAAGTTTATGAGGAAGTTTACGAATAAACCCGATAGTATCCGTAATTACAAGTTTTTCGTTAGATTCAGTGTCTAAAGCTCGGGTTTTGGAATCTAAAGTTGCAAAAAGTTGATCCGCAGTATAACGGTTCTCATCAGTTAGTTTATTGAATAAAGTAGACTTACCGGCATTTGTATAGCCAACCAGCGCAATGGAAGTTATGTTTTTTCGTTTATTTCTCTTAGTCAAAGATATTTGTTCAATGTTTTTTATCTTCTTTTTGAGGACAATTGTTTTTTTGCGTATCTCCCGTCTATCAACTTCTATTTGTGTTTCTCCCGGACCGTGAAATCCAATACCACCCTGAATCCTTGAAAGATGTTTCCACTTTCTCTTTAGTTTAGTATACGCATATTCCAATTGAGCAAGTTCAACTTGTAATCTTGATTGTTTTGTTCTAGCATGACTGGCAAAAATATCTAAGATTATCTCTGTTCTATCAACCACGTTACAACCAGAAATATCTGAAATATTACGCGATTGAGAAGGTGATAGATTGTTATTGAAAATAAGTGTATGAATATGTGAATTAGCAGCAGTATTTTTAATTTCCCGAAGCTTTCCTTTGCCTACATAAATTGATGTATTTGGTCTTCTTAATGCTTGATGAAATGTATCAATAACTTCGCAACCAGCAGTATTAGCCAGCTGACGTAATTCTTCCATTGACTCATTAAAATGCTCAGTAGATTCATCTCCCCAAGTTACACCAATAAGAAACACTCTTTCGTTTTTACTCATATTTTATAGGAAATAAATGGCTGGAATTATTAAATTCCCTACTATGATATTATTAATATATCTATCCTTCGTAAACTAAAACTCTTTTATTATTCTTACGCCATGCAAGATATTCTTCTTTAACATCCATAATCCATAAAGTTTCTTTATTTTCATTTTCAAAAGTAAGAATATTCAAATAATGCATTCTCTCATCTTTTCCCTTGAAACTTTTCTGGGGAAGTTCAATAATAATATCTCCATCTTTGTTCAGAATAGTAACTTCATTAATATAAACATCAGGAATCATTTCAATAACTGCACGAGCCTCTACTATTCCAGAACTTACATCTTTAAATTTAATTTTCATCTTTTCACCCATTCCTTAATTATCTAATTTGCCCTATTTCTTTCAGCATATTTTGGAACCACTCTTGAGAAATATCAAAAGGCTTTCCACCTTGAATCCGAGAAAAATCTATCAAGCTCAACTTATCATTTGCATCCTCGTCCTGACCGATAACGCCACTTTGACCATTTAAAGCTACTTTTACAGTCAGATCAATTGAAGCTATAATTAATTCCAAATCTTTATCATTTGGAGCTGAAGATCTTGCAAAATAACCACTTTTTTGAACCAATGTTTTATCTGCTCTTAGTAATTTGGAAAATTTCTTCGCAAACCAATGCCCTGGATTCAATTCATCTAAACGTACATGATCAAAGGCATCTCTTCTCACCTCTTCTCCATTTGATTCCATCTCTGAAACAATTGTCCCCACACCAGCTCCTTCACTCAAGAATATATTAACACAATCTTTTTCATCCATTAATTTCGATAATCTTTCCATCTCTTTAGGAAGATCGAGCGTCATTTCAGGGATGAATACTGCGTCAATATCCCAGCGTTCTTTGCCTAATCTTATATCCGGCAGGAAAGCTCTCTTTTCAAGTTTCTTCCGGTATTCATAAGCTGTAGCTGCTGTAAGCCAGCCGCAATTCCTACCCATTACTTCGTGTATGATCAATTGACGAGAACTGGTTGTATTCTCATTTACAACATTCTCAAAAAATATTGCTCCCTGTTCCGCTGCTGTCCATGCTCCCAGACTTTGTGTGATTGGAATTATATCATTATCAACTGTTTTTGGTATGCCTACAACAATTAATTTATATCCATTCAAAGCAAGATAACCGGCTAGTTCCGCAGCTGTAATATTTGTGTCATCGCCACCTATTGTATGAAGTATTGTGATGCCGTCTTTGGTAAGTTGCTCTGCTGCAATTTGCAACGGATTTTCACCTTTTTTTACATAACCTTTTTTCACACAGTCTTCAATATTTGTTAGCTTAACGCGACTGTTTCCCAAAACACTTCCACCGAATTTATAGAGTAATTCTGCTGAATGTCTTACATTATCCGGGATCTTGATCGAATTTCCTTCTAACAGTCCCTTATATCCATTCAGATAGCCAATGATCTCTACATCAGGAACTAACTTCGTATATTGTACGATCAATCTTCCAATTGATGAAGAAAGGCAGGGAGCCAGTCCTCCAGCCGTTAAGATCGCAACTTTATCTTTTGCCATTAAATCTCCCTACAATTAATTATTTAACTCTTATGTCACACTGCCCGTTCTCCGTAGAACTTCGAAGGATGAAAGTTCATCGAAGTGTGAAAAATACATCTTGATCCTTTTTTTCTCCTTCGACAAGCCTGTCCTGAGTGAAGTCGAAGGGCTCAGGATGACAGTTAACTATTAACTTAATCACCAAAACTTATATCAATATCTCTGGCTGTTTTTACTAAATCTGAATTCAAATCTACATAATTATATTTTTCTATTACTTCGCTGATAGAAACAGAAATCAATTTGCCATTATGGAGTGCTGCCATCTTGCCAAATTCTTTTTCTAAAACCATTTCAAATGCCTTTACACCAAATTTTGTTGCTAATATCCTATCATAAGCAATTGGCTTACCACCTCTTTGTAAATGTCCAAGTGTTGTTACTCTTATATCTGTGGCAATACCATTTTCCTTTAACTCATGCATTAAACGATTACCGGCTCCTCCCAAACGCAGATTATGGTTACCGATTTCATCATTATTTTGGTATTGATGTGTTCCATCAAGAGGATAGGCTCCTTCTGAAATTACTATGTTAACAAATCCACGTGAGTTATGAATTCTCTTATTAATGCGTTTGATAATTTTTTGGATGTCATAAGGTATTTCCGGGATCAGGCAAACCTCTGCCCCACCCGCTACAGCAGCATGTAAAGCTATCCATCCTGCATCTCTTCCCATAACTTCCAAAATTATTATGCGATTATGGCTTTCTGCAGTTGTAACAAGTTTATCTACTGCATCCGTTGCAATTTCTACAGCTGTGGGAAACCCAAAAGTTATGTCAGTGAACCCTAGATCATTATCGATAGTTTTAGGAACACCTATTATATTGCAACCAATTTCAAAAAGTTGCTGAGATATTTTTTGCGAACCATCACCACCGATATTGATAACAGCGTGAACATTAAGGAATTCTAATTTCCTCAACATTTCCGAAGAATGATCTTCTTCCTTCCAATTACCATTATTATCTTTAACTGCCCAGGCAAATGGACCACCTTTATTCGTTGTTCCTAAAATGGTTCCACCGCGCACATGAATTCCAGCAACTGTAGAATTATCAAGTTCTACGATCTCCATTGGTTCACGCAAAACACCGTTAAAGGCATCTCTGCTGCCAATGATTTTCCAATCTTGCTCTTTTGATGCCCTTTTAACGATTGCCCTGATAACAGCATTTAAGCCGGGACAATCACCACCACCTGTAACCACAAGACACCTTTTTCTCATACACACCCCACATATAAAACACAATGGTAGATTCTAAATTTAAAGATATAATGACAAGTATTTTTTTTCACATGGTTAACAACCTCATGATTGATGACTTAATAAAGAGTCCTACATAATAGAGAGTTTTCGTCATCCTGACGAATCTTGCATATTTTTTTTGAAGAATCTCTGCTTATAATGAGTTTCTTCGTGAGAAAATTCTTCGAAGATTTCCTCCAGCCTACGTACAACTCCGGCTTGGCAGACAGAAAGACAACATTGTTTCATTATGCATAACCCTTATCACTAAATAATAAGAAAATTGCCCCCTCAGTTTTAACTGAAGGGGCAATGGTTTATCTTATTTCACAAAGACAGACCTGGTGAAATTTTCTTCGAATTTCACGGGTTAAAAGCTTTGTGTTATCTTTCCAAAATCTCTTCCTTCGTTCTTAACTCCACTGTCATTTCATTCCCGTGAAGTCAAGTCC
>JAVCCF010000156.1 GCA_030765625.1 Candidatus Tenebribacter burtonii | reverse complement strand
TGATGAGCTTCAAACTGGAGTTCTCCTTGAATTATCAGATAAATAATGATTGCTGTTGCAATTCCAACTGCAAGTCCAAGAATGTTAATAAAGGAATACATCCTGTGTCTGCTGATATTTCTAAGTGCAATCTTTAAATAATTTCTAAACATTTTACCTCTTCCTTTTTTATTTCAACAAAAGCATTTTATTTGAAGCTCTGGTTTTGCCATTAATTATTAATTTGGAAAAATATATTCCTGATGATACTGGTTGATCATTGTCATTGGTTCCGAACCAGGTAACACTCATTTCTCCTCGTCCTTCGACAGGCTCAGGATGACACAAGCTCGTAGAAAGAGTTTTAATTTTCTGACCTTTTAGATTAAAGATTTCAATTGCTGCTGATGTAATTTCACTGAAGTCTGAAATCCGAAATCTGATCTCTGTAGTTGGATTGAAAGGATTAGGATAATTATGTATTAAACTTTTCACCGGTTTCTCAATTATTGATGATTGATCTATTCCAGTTCCAGCATCCACAAATTCAATTTGGTGAGTAAAAAATAATGGAACAGCTAACACATTATTTATTTTATCAAAATAAATATCTGCAGGATCATCACCGTGATTAGAAAATATTTCAGGAGGATTTGCAAAAGCATTATCGAATTTGTAAACTCTGTTATTAAGCCATGATGAAACATAGAAATTTCCATTGTCATCCTGAGTTATCCCATCCAGATTATGCAATCCCGGATATGTAACTACTGTAGCGATTGAATCTGTGAGACTAATTCCCTGTATTGGAGAATTTGCTCTATAAGAAACTACCAACAGTCTATTATTCGGTTCATCATAGTATAAACCATTTGGAACATCTAGTTCACTATCAGTAAATAACCAGCATTGTTCTGTTGCAATATTAATCTTATAAATCACGTCACCAGTTGGATATGAAACATATAAATTGCCGGAATTATCTGAAGTTATATCATTGATATTTGTAGCACCTGGAATATCAACTTGAAGAACCATTTCTCCAGTAGTCAGGTTAAATCCTTTTACACCAAATTCGCGACATGCAACATATAGAATATCTTCTCTGATGTGAAGACCTGAGTAACCTTGAACATCTTCGAGCCAGATATTTTGAGTACCTGTGCTGTCTATTTGAATGATGTTCCCATCTCCCCAGTTAGAAACGAGATAGCGACAATGAAGTGAATCGTAGACTACACTTTCTGGTTGATTCAACAGATTCTGACCGAAAAGAATTGTAGTAAAAAAAACCATTAAAGAAATGAGTTGTATTCGCTTCATGTTTCCTCCTTAAACATCTAATTATCCTGTTTCACTCATACTGCAACGCACTTGCCGGATTTATATTGGCTGCCCTGATAGTTTGAAAACTTATAGTAATGATGGATATAATCAGTGCTACAAAACCGGCAGCAACAAAGATGAGAGGATTGAAAGTGGTACGATAAACAAAATTCTCCAGCCATTTTGACATGCCGTAGTAGGCAAGAGGCCAGGCGATCACGTTGGCAATAAGCACCCACTTTGTGAATTCTTTGGTGAGTAGGAAGACAATAGCTTTCACAGATGAACCTAAAACTTTGCGTACTGCCACCTCACGTTGTCTCTGCTGGGTTGTAAACGATGCTAACCCAAATAGACCAAGACAAGCAATAAGGATCGCTAAAATGGAAAATACAGCAATGTTAACAGCAAAAGCTTTATCCTGATGGAACTGGAAATTGAAGAAGTCATCAAAGAATTGGATCTCTAAATTTGCTTCAGGGAATGATTCCAGGAAAATTCTATGCAATTCCTGCAGGGCAAACTCTTGATTCTCAGGTTTAAGTTTGATAAGTAAGCGAGGAACGAATTGTCCGCTGTGCACCAGTATCATGGGATTTACTTCACGTCTAACAGTGGTCAAGTTCACATCTTTGATAACACCAATAATTGTTCTTTCCAAGTGATCTTCATTTTCATCAATCATTACCAGTTTTTTCCCAATCGGATCATCCCAGCCTAAGGTTTTCATTGCTGTCTCATTTATGAGTGCTGCATTTTTTACATCAGATGGAAAATCTGCAGAGAAATCTCTGCCTTGTTGTAGTTTGATCTGCAAAGTTTCTACCAGATCGTTATCTATCTTCAACCTATCGAACATCATTCCTTTTGCTTCATCATGACCTTCCGGTACAACTTCCAGTCGTACCAGAGTACCGCCTGGCAAATTACTGATGGTTCCTACCGATTCAACCGAAGTAAGATTTTCCAGTTTCTCTTTTATAATCAAGGTTTGCTCATCATCAAAGTTCGGTAGAACAGCAATATCTTTTTTATTATATCCCAGATCGATACTGTTTAAATAGTGGATTTGATCGAGTACGATGAATACTGCAATGATGAGCGCAATGGAGACAGCGAACTGACCGACCACCAAAACACGACGCAGGAGAACACCTTTTCTGCTGCCTTTGAAATTTCCCTGGATCACACTGAGAGTATTGAACCCAGAAAGAATTAGTGCCGGGTAAATTCCAGATAAAATTCCCACCACAATGGAAGTGGCAACTATGAATAAGGTGAATTTGTAATTTTCTATCAGGTGCAGGGTCAGGTTTTTCTGCAGGAAGTTATTTAATTGGGGAATGGCAATTTCGAATATTGCTAATGCCAGGATCATGGCAATGAAAGTGATGATAACCGATTCACCCAGGAATTGCCAGAAGATCTGAATACGGTTACCTCCGATTACCTTGCGCAGACCAACTTCCCTGGCTCTTCGAGCAGCTCTGGCACTGGAAAGATTGATAAAATTGATAGAAGCAATAATGAGAACAAAAATAGCTATAATTGCTAATGTGTAAACTCTCATTCTGTCATTTTTGCCAATATTCATAAAATCATAACGCAGATGTGAAGAACCTAAGTGAACATCTTTTAATGGCTGCATATCGGGTTCAAACACTTCTGCAAAACCTCCGTCTCTTGCATAAGCTATTATCTTCTGTTTCGCGATAGATGGATCAGCATCCGGGTGTAGCCTGAAATACCCAGTAAGTGCAAGGTTTTCCCAACTATTCCACCAAACTGGATTTCTTTCAATATTCAGTGGGAAGAGCATCTCAAATTGAATGTGTGAATTTTCAGGTGGTGTTTCTACAATGCCGGCAACAAAAGCATTTTGAAGTCTGCCTGCTACTATTGGTTTTCCAACAGCATTTTCACCGGGAAAGACCATCTCAGCAATTTCTGGAGTAAGATAAACTCCGCTCATTTCCTGCAAGGGATTTTCACTTTCTCCTGCTAAGATCTTGAAGCTAAATACATTAAAGAAGTCAGCGTCAATTGCAAGTGTTTGGGGACGGATCTGATCTGTGATCTGCTCTTCCGGGTTTTCTAAAACTTGTCCAATATTTACTCCACCAAACCCAGTGAGCCTGGTAGCTGCAATTACTTCCGGCACTTTATCTACAAGACCTGCCATGAGAGGACCTGACGTGATAGAATAACTCAAGGCACCATCAGCTTCAGAATTATCCACTGTAAGCATATGATAAACATTTTCCGGATTATCATGGAAATTATCGTATGTAAGGTCATCAATAACATAGAATGAAATTATCAGGCAAACTGCCAAGCCAATGGCGAACCCGAAAATATTGATAAATGAATATGTTTTCTGACGCAGCAAATTCCTGAATGCGATCTTAAAATAATTCTTTAACATTTTTCTCTATCCTTTTATAAAAAATTAAATATTTAATAAATCCTGCAATCGCTTCTTCCAAAATTTCCTGCAGTTAGCAATTTCAGGGTTGTTTTGAAGAGGCAATTTGAGAGAAACCTTAAAAGGATCAATCAGGAAGTTAATCTGAGAGAGATCCTCTTCAAGGTTAATAAATTTATTCATAATTCAGCGCTTTTACAGGGTTACTGTTAGCTGCTTTGATGGTTTGAAAACCTACTGTTAAAAGGGCAAGGGCACAGGTGGCAATTCCTGCCAACAAGAAGTATGCTAGGTTGATCTGGATTTTATAGGCAAAATTCTGTAGCCATTTGTCCATGACATACCAAGCCAGAGGCCAGGCAACCAGGTTTGCAACCAACATCCATTTGAGATATTCTGAAGATAGCAATGCTACAATTTGCTGCACCGAAGCTCCCATTACTTTACGAACACCTATCTCTTTGGTTCGCTGCTCTGCTGTAAAAGAAGCCAGCCCGAACAATCCCAGACACGAGATGAGAATTGCCAGAATTGTGAAATATCTAAAAACTTTCCCTGTTCTCTGTTCCGCTTCATATAATCTTTCAAAATCAGCATCTAAAAAGTGCAGCTCAAATGGATACTCAGGATAATTTGTTTCCCAGATAGCTTTTAATTTTTCTACAGTTTGAGGAAGATTGGAAGGTTGTATCCGAGCGATCATATAATTTAGATAATCACCTTGTCGAATAACCAGAGGTTCTACTGTAGTACGAATAGATTTAAAATTGAAATCCTGCACTATGCCAACTATATTTCCTTCTACGCCACGCAAAGAAAATTTCTTACCCAGTGGATTTTGAATTCCGCTATAAGCAACGGCAGCTTCATTTAAAATATAATTGGCAGAATCAGCAAATTCTGGTGAAAAAGCTCTTCCTTCTATTATATTGAATTTCATAGTATTTAAATAATGCTCATCAACGGTGAACACATTGAGCATATAATCTTTACCTTCTTCCATACCTTCCCACTCAAAACCACTCCAAAGGTGAATCGTATTTGTGGGAATATCAGAGGAAAGGGTGATGTTCTCAATTTCAGGTAGAGAAGTTACCTCTTGTCTGAATTTATCATAATTCTTTTTATAACCATGAACTGTTCCCATATAAACCAGGTTTTCTTTATCAAATCCCAGATTCTTAGCTTGAATAAATTTGAGCTGGCTGGAAACTACAATTGCTCCACAAATTAGAATAACAGAAAGCGCAAATTGAATGATCACTAAAATTCTTCTGAGCATAGAACTATGATGAGTTGATTGACCTTTCATCACTAAAATTGGTTTGAAGGAAGAAAGATATAAGCTGGGATAGAATCCTGCTACAAGTCCTGTAATTCCGGTTAGAACTAAAACCTGTAAGATCAGGTTTACATGTTTACCTTCAATTAATTGCAGGTTTTTGCCAGTAAGTTGATTAAACCCCGGCAACAGAAGTTCTATTAATACAAGGGCGAAGATCATTCCCAAAAAAGCGAATAAAATTGACTCACCCAGAAATTGCCACATCAGGTTTCTGCGATAGGCACCTACAACTTTTCTGACACCTACTTCTCTGGCTCTTTTACTGCTGCGCGCAGTGCTTAGATTCATGAAGTTTATACAAGCTATGAGCAAGATGAAGAAGGCTATAAATGTGAAAATATAAACATTATTATTAACTTCGGAGGTGCTATCAGCAATATCGATATCGAAATTCGATCTGAGATGAATATCTTTGATAGATTGAAGATCATAATGAATATCAGCTCCGTGTTTTTCAGCGAGACGCTCATTTATTTTTTCTACTACGAAGTTAGGATCGGCATTTTTAGAAAGCAGAAAATAACCATTGAAATAGTAATTACCCCAATCAAACGGAGCTAAGAATTTCATCGACATCAACAGGTCAAAATCGAAGTGAGTATTAGAAGGCAGATCTTCTATAATTGCAGAGACAGTTACTATAACTCTACCACTGAAAAGATCGAGAGTTTGCCCCATTGGGTCTTCTTCTCCAAAATACTTTTGGGCAGTACTCTGAGTTAGAACTATTTTAGATACACTAGAGAGGGCTTCTTCCACATTACCGGTAACCACTTTATAATCGAATAACCGGAAGAAACTGGAATCTGCACAAGCTAATTTTTTCTCAATAAATTTTGTATCTCCCACCTTTACCAAAACTTCATCTATGGGTCGGTAGCGGGAAGCTTCTTCTATTTCGGGGATGTTTTCCTGCAAATACGGTACAAATTCTCCCGGAGTAACTACTGCTTTAAAAGATTGTTCTCCCATTTCTGCCTGAACCACCAATCTGTAGAGTTTATCTGCATGTTGATGAAACTCATCATAACTGTTTTCATCTTGTACCCACAGCATGATGAGCACGAATACAGCTAAACCAAGTGCTAATCCGAAAATGTTTATAAATGAGAATCCTTTATGCCTTAGTATGTTCCTGAATGCGATCTTAAAATAGTTTTTTAACATTTTCCCTCTATTTCCATTTTATTTTTTATATTATAAATATAGCAATTAATATGCCAAAGATATAAGATGTTAAAACATAAGAAATTAGCTTTAATAACCTGCTAGAAATATGTACGATATAGAACAATTAACGTACGATTATGGACATTTTAAATAAGTAACAACACAGAGGCACAAAGACACAGTGAAATATATAAATTCTCCTGTCATACTGAGTTAATCGAAGTAGGGAGGATTCTTTAAGTAAATGCTAACAACTAATTTCTACATCTATTTAACACACATTATATTTGCTACTATTAAATTATATTGTTATTGACAGTTAGCTAATCACTTACCACTTTCGAATACGAGCCTTTAATTTCCGGGGAAAATAAAAGAATAATGAAAATAAATTTAAAACAAAATTGAAAGATCTAAATTGAATATCCACGACAATATTGCGTATACACTACCGAATTTGGTAGTAAACACGCAACAAATATGTGTGAAAACAGACATTATACGATATATTTATAAAAAGGAATAATTATGAAAAGACCTGTACAACATATAATTGAAAATAAATCAAAGAAATTGTTTAATGATATTGTTCCTGATGAATGGGTTTCAAGAGAACTGGGTGATGATTACGGGTATGACTATTTAATTGAAATTTTTGATAATTATAAATCAACAGGAAAAACATTTTACGTACAACTAAAGGGTTCAAGTCAGAAAATTTTAAAAAATACAATTCAAATACAAATAGATAAAGATAATTTGGAATACTTTAATAAATCATTACTACCTGTTTTACTTGTTTTTTGTAGCTCAACTACAAATCAAGTTTGGGCTGTATGGGCTAATGAACTTATTAATACGATGAAATTTAAACCAGATCAAAGTTCAAAATTAATTAAGTTAGTTGGAAAAAATTTAATTAATTCAAAATTTTTCTATGATTTATCTGACATATTCACGATAGATATCACAAAAAAAATAAACGTTTTCTCCAATTTTGATAATGATGAATGCAAACAATATGATGATAAGTTATCACAATATTTAACTCACTTCTATGATGAACAAATAATTTTCAATAATCATACCTTACCAAAATCATTAATTATTTCTTACAAACTACTTAAAAAAAAAATGGAAATCTCAATTTCGTTCAATCAAATAAACAGAAAAATTGACATTCATTTTCAAAATGAATTTGAAACTTTGTATAAACCAATAATTAAATTTAATCAAATCGAAGAGGAGTTTAAAGAGCTATTAGCTACAATTTCAATAATTTTGATTGAAGCAAATACAGCAAGTTCTTTAGAAATTCTAAAATCAACAATTGATGAATTTTCGATTTCAGATTATTCGTTTAGCGATTTATTAAATGTTGGGCATGTAGCTATTGATAAACAAGAATTTTATAAATATCAAGCCCTGATTGAAGAAACAATTAAAAAGAATAAAATAGATACTTATCAGTGTTTAAATATAGCATATATTTTACATGGAACTAAAGAAGATAGCTTAATTAATAATTATCAAGAGAACATCTTAAAAGCAATCGACTCATTAGATGACAATATGACTAAAGGATTACAATATTACAACATTGCAAATAGTTATGGTATTAGTAATCAACATAAAAAAGCTATTAAATGTTACTTTCTAGCTCGTAAATATAATCCTTTTTATACCGAAACACATTATTGGTGGAAAGAACTAGGTTCTCAATTTTTTTGTGCAGGTCATTATAAGTTTGCAGAACAATTTTATAGGAAATATCTACAAATTATTAAGAACAATCCAGATTTGATGAATCCCATTATATATGCATTAATTGGAGATTGCTTATTCTACCAATGTAGATTTGCATTGGCTAAAAAAGAGTTTAATATTTTCTTTAAAAAAACAGAAATTTATTTATCTGAATGGTATTTAAAAATACACATCTGTGATTTTTTCATTAATAACAAATTGAACAATATAAAAATAGATAAATCCAAATCTGATAGCTATGCAAAAAAAGCATTTATCGAAATAGAAAATAAAGATTATGATAAAGCTTTTGAATATTTAATTGATTCAATCAACTCTAATCCATCAAATAATTATGCTTGGTTTAATTTTGCATTTATTATGAATCAAAAGGGTGAATTATGGGAAGCACAAAATGCATATTTAATCGCTGCATTATTTGCAGATTGGGATGAAGAATCTTGGATAAACAGTCTATTTATGGCATTTGAACTAAAAAAAGATATACTGTTTCATGAGATTGCCAGCACAATACATCGAAAATATGGTGATGAAATAAAACAAGATCTCTCAGACTTCATTTTTAAGCAAGATCAGTGGAACTTAGCTGAAAGGAAAAAAATGTATAATGCCTTTATAAAGATGTTAGATACATTTAATGATGAAGATAATAGATCCAAAAATAAAAAATAAATAGCATCAATAATGAAATCGTATAACAAGCGTGTCAGCGGGTTTAAGCAATGAGGAATTTGAAATTAGGAATTGGAGCGAAGCGGAGACCGACGAAGTCAATTGTGAACATATTCCAAAATATAGTTATTAATTAATAAAAATTATTGGGAGAAAGAAATGAAAAAAACAATTCTTATAGCATTGTCAATATTATGGGCAGTAGTGTACCTGTATGCAGTAGATGGGCTGGTGAATGTTCCAAGCATTTTTAGTGTAGAAAAAACTGCAGATCGAATAGAAAGCATATTAAATGAAAAGGGAATAACCATATTCAATCGAATAAAGCATTCTGAAGCTGCTGGTAATATTGGTATCGAACTACGAGATACAGAACTAATAATATTCGGTAACCCAAAATTAGGAAGTCCCCTTATGAAATGTGAGCAAAGTGTTGCTATTGATTTACCCCAAAAAGTATTGATCTGGGAAGATGAAAATGCCAAAGTCTGGATATCATATAATGACCCTAGATTTTTAGAAAAAAGACACAACATTACTGGTTGTGAAGAGGTTATATTAAAAATAGAAAAGGCACTGGCAGGCATAGCAAAAGCAGCATCAACGGAATAAATAGACCTTTACCTGAATTCTTCCGATCCCTTCGCATTCGCAAAACATTATGCCTATTTGTAGTAGTAGGTGATTAAGTTTTGAGCAAAAAATAAAAAGTATTTTTAGATAAATATGATTAGAGGATATAGTAAAATGATAAAAGAAAAATATTTGCAATTGATGTTATCCCGCCAAACAAGAGGAATACAAAATGACTACTAAAAGTTTAAAAAAATATCAATCATATATTTACTTAATAATTGGCTTTGTGTTCCTTTTCTTTTTTAATGGACGATGGATTTTACCAATTGCCGCATTTATAGCACCGCTGTTCTTGATTCGTTTTTTAAGATTTCAAAAACCATTTAAAGGATTTTTATGGATCGTGCTTACTGGTTGGATTTCAAATATATTCATTTGGAAAGGAATGTTGCCTATGTCCGGCCTTTTCTATTATTTCCTTATGTTTATGTTTAGTGTGACTACCTCACTAATTTTTTTAATTGATAGGATTTATACTCAGAAATTGAAAGGTGTAATTTCAACATTGATTTTCCCCTCCGCATACGTGATAATGGATTTTATTGTCGTATCAACTAATCCTTCGGGCTCTTATGGTGCATTAGTGCATACGCAAAGCTCGTTACCTTTATTACAACTGGCTTCAATTACTGGTATGTGGGGCATCACTTTTTTAATAACATGGACGGCTTCTGCTATAAACTGGTTTTGGGATAACTCTTTTAAGTGGAAACAGATCAAAACAGGCTTGTTAATTTACAGTATATCTTTTCTAACAATAATTATTTTTGGGCAGATCCGCTTATCAATAAATAATGATTGCAATACTGTTAGAATTGCTTCAATAAATATTAATAAAGCAGAATGGAAGAATCGCAATAATGGCTGGGATGACTCGACAAGTAAAAAGGTAAACAATGATTTTTTAGCTGCTTGTGATATTGCAGCTGCTTCAAAGGCAAAAATAATTTTCGGGACAGAAACGATCATACACCTTAATTATGATAAGGAAAACGAATTTATTGAACGTGCAAAAGTTATAGCTAAAAAAAATAGTATTTATTTAGGTCTTCCAATGATGATATTTCCAAAAGCTTATCCGGATGTACCATGGATGAATAAAATTGTATGGATTTCTCCAACAGGGCAAATTTTATTTACATATCATAAAGCAAAACCTACACCTGGCGATGGAAGTTATGGCGATGGGGTAATTAAATATTTCGATTCTCCGTACGGACGAATTGGCTCTGCAATTTGTTTCGATTTGGATTTCCCATCACTGATCAATCAAACTAGTAATATGAACATTGACATCATGTTGGTGCCTGGTAACGACTGGAAAGACATAAGTCCTTACCATACTTATGTAGCATCTCTCAGAGCAATTGAACATGGATTTAATATGGTTCGATCCGTAAGTCAGGGATTTTCCGCTTCGTTTAATTATAAAGGACAAACTCTTTCTTCACAAGACTTTTTCAATACCGATGATGTAATTTTATACTCTGATGTACCTACAAAAGGGCAAAAAACAATTTATTCTATTTTAGGAGATTATTTTGCCTGGTTGTGTATTATTTTCTTTGTAATTATTAGTGCTTTTTTTATAAAATATAAATAATGAAATTTTGGAGTTGGAGATGCAAATTAAGAGTCAAATATGTTTAAATAAATATGATGTAACAATAGTTGATGCAAAACCAGAACAAGAGGAAATTTACAGAAATCTTGTTAATTTACAATTTCACGATTTATCTGAATTTAGGGATAGTTTTGATATTTTGGAAGATGGACGATTTGAATGGACATTTTCTGATTGTTTTAAACCCAATAATGAACACCATCATCCATTACTGATTTTGTGTAAAGATAGAATTGTTGGATTCCTTATATTCTCAGTTTTTAATGGAAAACATCCAGAAGTTGATTTTCAATTGGTAGAGATGTTTGTATTAAAGATGTATAGAAAAAAAGGAGTTGGAAAACAGGTAATTGAAATAATTTTCGATAACTACAAAGGAAAATATCATCTTGATGTTTCTGAAAAAAATATTCCTGCAATAAAATTCTGGGAAAAACTTATAGAAAAACACTCAAATCAAATTTTTAAAAAACCCTTTAAAGATGAAGGAAATAAATATATAAACTACATATTTGTAATATAAACAAAATACTGAGTTTAAAAGAGGAGTAAAAATTTTATGAAAATCGTTTTGAAGAAAATTGCTTTTCAATTTCTTTGCTCTTTGGATTTTAGCAGATAAATGAAGTTAATTGCTTATAACAAGCGTGTCGCTTAAAGAAAATTAGGAATTAGGAATTAGGAATTTGAAATGGGAAATTATAAAAGGAAATAAATATGAAATATGAAAAACCTAAAATAAGTAAAAAAGATTTAGAAAAAGTTATTAGTAATAATTTCAATATTCCATTCGAAAATTTACAGGAAATTCCAGGTGGCGAAATTGCCAGATCATATTCATTCAATATTGGTAAGGACAAATTCTTCATTCAATTTAATCAAGCAAACATGTCAGGGGGAACTAGAAAAGAATTAGATTATTTTGATAGATTAAAGGCTTTGAATATTCCTGTACGGAATGTTGTAAAACGCGATGTAATCAATGGTATACATTATGCCATCACAGAAGAAGTGAAAGGCAAGGAATTACAGAATTTAAGTGAAACTGAAATAAAAGAGCTGTTGCCATTAATTTATGAAGCATTAATCAATATCTCAAAAATTGATATTTCAAACACAACTGGTTATGGCTGGTTTAGTTCTGGAGGAAATGGAGGGTTTTCCACATGGCGAGATCATATCAATTTTGTAATGGAAGAAGAACCAGACGAATACTTTTACGGTAAATGGTATGATTTGTTTGAAACTACTTTTTTGGATAAAAGGACTTATGAAAAGTATTATCAAGAAATGAAAGAATTGCTTAAATATCTCCCTGAAGATAGGTATTTCATGCATGGAAATTTTAGTTTTACAAACATTTTAATTCACAATAAAAAAATATCTGCAATCATCGATTGGCAAGATTCAAGATATGGTGATTTCTTATTTGATTTCACATATTTTGTTTTTTGGCTTTCTGATTCTTTTGGTAATTACATTATTGAAAATTTTAAAGAGTATTTAAAATCAATAAATATGAAAACTGAAAATTATTACGAAAGAATAAAATGTTATAAATACTATTTTGGTTTAGACGCTTTAAGGTTTTATGCAAAAACTTATCAAAAAGAGAGCTATGATTTTGCCTTAAAACTTTTAGAAAAAATAGATTAAAGCTGAAAATGTACATAACAAGCGTGTCGCTTAAAGAAAATTAGGAATTAGGAATTAGGAATTAGGAATTAGGAATTAGGAATTAGAAATTTGGATCGTTCTGATTCCGCCGCATTCGCAGACCATTAGAGAAAAGGAGTAAGAAACTAAATGAAAGATCAACACTCAAATAATCTACTACACGGGATAACTTTGGAGAAAATCGTCATCAGTCTTGTAGAACATTTTGGTTGGGATGAATTGGGTCGACGCATCAATATAAAATGTTTCCAAAATGAACCTTCCGTGAAATCCAGTCTTAAATTTCTACGAAAGACAGATTGGGCAAGAAAGAAGGTTGAAGATTTGTATCTAAAAATGAAGAAAACTTACTAATCAAGTATAACTTATTTTGAATATCAGTTTTCCCCCAGAGATATTTTGTTTAAATCTTGGACTGTTTATTGCGTTTACATTCTTAAAATAGTTAATAATTATAAATGATACAAAATAAATAGCCTGGGTGGGATTATGAGGAGATTGCTTTTTGTTTTATTTTCAGTCCTTACTATTTTATGTAACGCGGCAACTTTACAGCAAATGTATGAATTATGAGCCGGAGAAAAGCGGAGACCGACGAAGTTAATTGGAATTATTTTGATTCCGCTACATAGGTAGGACTTTAGTGGCAATATTGAAAGGAGATAAATGAAAAATACACGAATCGTAAGAATTATAATTTTTTATGTAATTGCAATATCATTATCCAATATATTTCGATTTGATATTTTCGAACTCAAACCGGAATTGGAACAATTACCAACTTGGATTTTTATCTTGACTACTGTTTTTCTTGAAGGTAGCGGAGTCATTATAGGTGCGTTAATAGCTATTTCGTTTTTGAAAAAAAACAGAAAAACAGAAATAAC
>JAVCCF010000162.1 GCA_030765625.1 Candidatus Tenebribacter burtonii | reverse complement strand
ATGAAAAAATTAGTTTATGATATAATCAATAAATTAAACGCACAGAATATAACCTATGCCGATGTCCGTTTTACCGATACAGATAGTCAGCAGATATATTTTGAAAAAGGAAAACTTAAGTATTTTGGTTCTAATATGGATTCATTAGCTTTGGGAATTCGAGTTTTAGCAGATGGCTGCTGGGGTTTTGCTGGCACAACTATTTTAACCCAAACATCAATTGATAAAACTATCAAGAAAGCAATCTCCAATGCAAGAGTAGGAAGTAAGTTTCGCAAAAAATCTGCTTCATTTAGGAAATTAAAACCGGTACAAGACAGCTATTTCTTTAAACCGATTGAAGACCCATTTTTAATGGATGATAAATACAAGATTGATTTTCATGAGAAGGTTGCTCAAAAACTAGTTGGTAATGACAAGATCGTTTATTCATTTGTTTATTCAGAATTTTATAGGCAATATAAAATCTTTGCAAATACGGAAGGAACATTGGTGGACTCTCTGGTTTATGATTCAATGCCAAAAATGTATGTTCTTGCTTCTAATGGAAGAGAATCGATGAGCAGAAATTGGCCAGGAGATATGAATGGGCAACGAGGTGGATTTGAGGTTATACGCAATGTAAAATTGGAAGAAAATACTGATAGAATTATTGAAGAAGCGATCAAACTTTTAGACGCACCACGTATAGAAGAAGAACGAGCTGATCTGATAATTGGAAATGGTCACCTTGCTTTGCAGTTGCATGAATCCGTTGGACATGCTACAGAGGCAGATAGGATTTTTGGTAAAGAAATTTCCTATGCTGGAAAAACATTCATAAAACCTGCAATGCTTGGGAATTTTAAATACGGTTCTGATATTGTGAATATTTACAGTGACAGCACAAACCAAGGTGGTATGGGATTTCACATTGTAGATGATGAAGGAACACCCGGCGCAAAAGTTGATATTATTAAGAATGGTATTCTGGTAGATCAACAGACTTCGCAGGAAAATGCAGCAATTTTAGGGGTTAAACCAAGTTCTAATATGATGGCATCTTTTGCTGATGATATTCCACTAATACGCATGACCAATTTCTGTCTGGCTCCCGGAAAAGGAAGCCTGGATGATCTGATAAAATCAACTGAGAATGGTTATTATATAGATTTTACAAAAACATGGAGTATCGACGATAATCGAAATAATTTCCAATTCACAACAGAGATAGGCTGGAAGATAGAAAATGGAGAGTTGAAACACATTGTAAAAGAACCAACATATTTTGGTATCACTCCGGAATTCTGGGCAGCCTGCGATGGTATTTGTGGTGAGGAAGAATGGAATTTCCAAGGTACATTTCATTGTGGAAAAGGTGAACCAGGACAATCTATGCACCTCTCTCATGGAGTTGCTCCGGCAAGATTTAAAAATATCGTTTGTAATGTGAAAGCATGATTGGATAAATTGTTCACGGATACACACAGATAAACACGGATTGGAGCGTTAGGTAAGAGACTTGCTTCGATGTTTATTTTTTTTGTAATTTGTTTTTTCTTTAATCCGTTAAATCCGTGAAAATCTGTGAGCTAAATAAAAATAAGAGGTTACTATGAATAAGTTTTGCCATATAGAAATTCCGGCTCCCGATCTTGAGTAAAACATAATTTATTTATAAAGAATATTATTATTGGAGTTCATTTGAATAAGGGTGTTTTATATGCAATAGGGGCTTATATTCTTTGGGGGCTTCTTCCTCTTTTCTGGAAAATTATGGAAGATGTTCCAGCTTTTCAAATTTTATGTCATCGTATTACTTGGTCATTAATATTTCTAATATTTATTCATCTTCTCAGAAAAAACTTTATCTGGTTCAAAGATGCATTTAAAAATAAGAGGACGGTAATAACTTTTTTAATAACATCAATTTTACTTTCTGGCAACTGGTTTACATATATCTGGGCGGTGAATAACGGACGAACGATCGAAGCGAGCTTGGGTTATTTTATCAATCCTTTACTTTATGTGATACTAGGTGTGATATTCTTAAAAGAACGTCCTAATAAATGGAGTTGGGTTGCTATCTCATTAGCAGGCGCCGGCATTGGTTACACGATAATCATATATGGTTCTGTCCCTTGGGTGGCATTGATTCTAGCTGGTTCTTTTAGTGTTTATGGATTGTTAAGAAAGCAAGCACTACTAAATTCATTGCAGGGACTCACCTTTGAGACATTATTACTTTTCTTGCCAGCTACAGCTATGTTGATTTATTTTGAAACCAAAGGAATCGGTTCATTCGGGCATATATCATTTGCAAAAAACGTATATTTATCTCTGGCGGGAATTGTCACTTCTATACCATTACTTTTATTTGCAGCAGCAGCACGCCGGATAGAATTGACATCATTGGGGATATTGCAATATATTGCTCCAACCTTGCAGTTCCTTATTGGTCTGTTGGTTTTTCGGGAAGAACTCAGCAGAAATAGTCTTATAGGTTTCTCATTCGTCTGGATAGCGTTAATAATTTATACAGTTAATAATATTTTAGTAAATAGGAGGAAAAAATGGAAATTAGACCAGATAAAAAATTGATCACAAAATCGTGGTTAACGCTTATTACAATTTCAATTGTAATTATGGTTTTTGCTTTATTACTGCTTATCATTCCGGCTTTGGATAGTGATATAGCTTTTAGCCAGTTTACTTATTATTTATGGCTGATAATTATTGGTGTGATTCTATTAATGTGGATCATCACTGTACCAATCATGATTTTATGGATCAAGAATTTAACCTATTTTATTGAGGATGATAAAATCGTTATCAAGAAAGGAATCTTAACAAAGATCAAGCAGAATATTCCATTTAGAATGATCACAGATTTCATGTTGGAAAGAACTCTTTACGATAGATGGTTGGGAATTGGTTCGATTAAGATACAAACTGCAGGTCAAACCCAAAATGCCACAGGTTATGAAGGTAAACTTTCCGGACTGATAAACTGGGATGAACTGCACGAAACATTAAGATCAGATTTAACAGAAGCAAGATCATCTTCCAAAGAAATTGCTGATTTGCCAAAAGTTAATGAAGGAGCTTTAGAGAATATTCTGATCGAGCTTAAGAAGATAAGTAATATTCTGGAAAAGGGGGAATAGTGAAACGGAGAAGTGCGCAATTAATTAGGAAATTTGTGCATATATTTATGTTTTCTCTGATTATTGCATTTACTGGATGTATATACAAGCCATATTATCATCCTGGGTACATGGGTTCACAACCTGCCCCTATCTTGAATAGTCCTACCAAGGGAAACACTAATTATCTAGGCGGAACTATCAACTATGAAAGTGAGTCTAAAAAGAATGAAGAGAGTGTATTGGGAAAATTATTGTTCCAGAGGAATCATACATACAAATATGGATCTTTTTCCTATCATACCGAGATGTTTGCGGGATATCATTCAATTGAAGCCATTGAAGAGAAAGCTGGTGAAAAGTTAAATTATTACGGGCTTGCACCACAATTATCGGGTTCTCTATTTTATCTTCTAAAAGAATCAAGGCTCGGATTTTATGGATATACTGGGATGTTCTGGGAATTCGGGAAATATGACGACTGGATGGATGAAGCTGAAGAGGCTGAGCTGATCTGGAAAGAACTTGAAGATTTTAATGGTAAAAAACTTTTTGGCGGCGGCGGATTTTTATTTGAAAATATCATTGATGAAAAGTCTATGTTGTCTTTCAAACTTGGAGCAGGATTGCCAGGAGGATTTCATGGAATGATCAATTATCGGAAGGGGAGCAATATATTTAATGTCGGTATTAACGAACTTTTTGAGAGTGAATCTGTCTCCTTCAGTTATATGAGAGTCTGGTGATTGTTGTTGCAGGTTCAATTTTTAGATTGAACCGTAATGTTTCGGACGCATCAAAGTGATACGTTCTGCAAAGAATATTAGAGGTAAGAAATGCATTATATTTTATTAGGTTTTGCTCCCGGACTTTATTGGTTATGGTATTTTTATCAGCGTGATAAACTTGAACCAGAGCCCAAGAAACTGGTTTTTGTTTCCTACTTCTTAGGAATTTTGTCAGCAGCTCTTGTGATCTTCGTGAATATGCCTTTTAAATTGAATTATTTTATGGGTGCTGTAGTGTCTGCTCCCATTCTTGAGGAACTTGCCAAATTCTTGATGGTGTGGGCTTATTTGTATAGAAACAAGAATTTCAGTGAACCAATGGACGGCATTGTGTATGCATCAGCAGTTGCCTTGGGTTTTGCTTCTATTGAGAATGGACTTTATCTTTTTAAAATAAATCAGCAAGCTCAATTCCTACTTTCCAATACAATACTTATAAGAGCCTTACTATCAGTTCCTGCTCATGCACTTTTTTCCAGTATCTGGGGATATGCACTGGGAAGATACAAATTTGATAAAAAGAAAAATCGTATTATTGTACTGTATGGACTTCTCTTAGCAATGTTGCTTCATGCGCTATTCAATTTCTTATGTCTAATCGAAATATATTCATCTTTCGGTCTGCTCATGCTTACTGCAATTATGTGGATGATTATAAATAAAAAGATCAGAAAGGCAGAAAAAGATTCACCTTATGCACCAAAATCTTTTCTGGGCTGGAAGAAGAAAAGGAAAATAAAGTAAATGAAAAAGCATCTACTTTTACTTATCTTAATCATCTTTGCTATTAATGTTTATTCCATAACTTTAAAAGAAGCTTATGAAGTTGCTATTGCACAAGGTGAGTACGATAAATATCTGGTTTTAGAAACAGGTGTAACTTATACGGGCGGACTTCTCATCGGCAAAATTTATGATCCTAATATCACTGATCTGTCAGGTCCAGAAGGATTGAATGTTAACATCCAAGGGAATGGTGCAATATTAGATCTTGAAGGTGAACAAATTTGTATTTCTTATTGTAGCAATAAACTCGATATTGATAACTGTATAATCATAAACGGAAATATCAGATACCGTGGAACTAATAATTCACTCGGAGTAGAAATTCCAACAGGTTGTGTTCAATATTGCACATTCTATGAACCGCATGATTATACAATTCGTTTGCAGGGAGCAGGTGGGAATATAATACTTGAAAGAAATATTTTTGTTGATGCAGTTGATACCGGAGACGATTTTACTTATTTGAACGGCTCTCCAATGGAATGGTTGCCGACAGGCTCAAATGTAGCAATAAGCATTTTCTACGGAACTTATGGTGTTCCTACCTTACTTGATAACTGGTCATTTCATTCTGATGAAGAGATAAATTTAGACGGAACAAAACATTTTGTTGAATTATGTGAATATGGCTGAAATCCTCCACAAGCAGTCAGTTGGGCTGCCGGTAATAATGTAATTGGAACCGATCCCTTACTGGTTGACCCTGAAAATGGATATTATTCTGTAACTCTGGGGTCACCTGCGGAAGGTTACGGCTGTCAGATATTTTCTTCTAATATCAGTTATGTTAATTTACATGAAAAAGAAATCAATCTTCCAAGAGTAAGTACTTTAAGAAGAAGCTCTATAGAAGTCGGAGGGAACATCACTTCAGATGAATTTTGGAGTGCCGATACTGTAAAAGTGATAGATGATGTGATTATAGAAAATGGAGTTACGATTTACATTATAGCAGGTATTCAGGTAGAATTTCAGGGGTATTATTCGATAGATGTTAAAGGTACTATTCTAGCTGTCGGTGAACCTGAGAATCAAATTCATTTTACAAGTGAATTCCCGGCAGCTTTTATGATAGATCATTCCGAATATGCTGCATGGAATGGAATTAAATTCAATAATGTTTCAACTTTAAATAGTACATCAAAACTGGAATACTGCATTTTTGAATATTCAAAATCATTTGAGGAAAAAGGCGGTGCAATCCAAATTTATAATGCTTCTAATCTTGAAATTACAAACTGTATTTTCCAAAATAATGTTTCTGATTTTGGTGGAGCTATCAGCTTTGAATATCATTCAGCACCAAAGTTGTTCGGGAATTTATTTGAGAACAATTACGCATTTATTAGCGGTTCTCCCCTTTATTGTTCATATTCATATCCCAGAATTATCAATAATACAATCGTTTCCAATTTCGTTTTGAATGAAGAGACATTCCATGAAACTGCCGCAATCCATACATTTATTTCCAAACCGCAGATGACGAATAATATTATTTGGAACAATGAAACAAACTTCTACGATCCGCATCAACTAATGTATTGCAAACCGTTCTATACAACTTATAATGATATTGAATTTGGATATAATGGAACAGGAAATATTGAACAAGACCCTCAGTTTACCGGAACTGGAATGTATCTTTATGCTTTAGATACAGATTCTCCATGTATTGATTCAGGTACTTTTTCTCTTCTGTCCGGCTTTGAATTTCCTGAATTTGATATTGCTGGTTATTTACGTTTTTACAACGATTATATTGATATGGGAGCTTATGAATGGAACGGAATGAGCGTGAAGAATTACGACTTGCCAATTTCGAATTTTGAATTGAGCAATTATCCTAACCCTTTCAATCCTTCAACAACGATAAATTTTGTAACCACTGATTTACACGAAAATACACGAATTGAGATTTATAATCTAAAAGGACAGAAAGTGAAAAACATTTCCCTGAGCTTGTATCATCCTGAGTTTATCGAAGGACGAGGGGGAAGAAAATACTCAGTCATTTGGAACGGAACAGATGAATTAGGTCAGTCTGTGTCATCCGGGATATATTTCTATAAATTGAAAGCAGGAAATTTTCAGGAAACTACAAAGATGATGATGTTGAAATAGGAGATAATTTTGAGATTTATATTAATCCTTACATTGTTGATGATAATAAACTCTATCTTCGCACAAACTGATCTTCAAACTGCTATGGATAAACTTCTTGAATATTACAATCCTGAAATTCTTAAATCGAAACCTTTAAGCAAAATTGAATGGACAAGTTCAAAAGGAATAACTCTGAATAGGGCAATCAATAAAGAAATTGCACAACTAATTCTACATGCAGATTATAAATTTTATGCAGACATTTATCCCGGAGAGATACTTATTAATAATGAAAACATTATTGGACTAAATTACATTCTTATTTGTGGGGCTGGAGGTTTCTGTGAATATGAGAAATTAATAATACTGAATAATAATGGAGAATTCATTACTGATTTTGAATTTGGTAAATATCTCTCTGATAATTCTGGTAGACTTGTTAAGGAAAATGTTTATAAGTCTGATTCACTGATGATTTTCAAAACATCAGATATTGATATTAACCCCAAAGATGATTCAATTTCTGCAATAAAGATAGAATTCCAAACAATAAATATTTCAAATGAAGGTGAAATAAACATTACTTCAAGAAAGAAAATTGATACAAGAAGAAAGTATCATTGGATTTCAACAGATGTAGTTCAAGATTCAACTCTTACAAAATATAATAAACAAGAATTAACCGAAATGAGAAACGAAATTTTTGCTTCGCATGGCTACAAATTCAAAGGCAAAAAATGGCGGAACTGTTTTGAGAATAAAAAATGGTATGAAGCTAGGTTTGAAAATGTAAACGAATCATTATCAATTATTGAAGAAATCAATATTGAGAAGATTCTGTGACATGAAAATAATTAAATAGAATTTTTAAATAAATGTGAAAATAAGGAGGGGTCATGAAAAATGAACGCAAGGGTCAAATTATTGCAGGGATAATATTAATACTCGTAGGCTTATCTATTTCGGGTTTGAGATTATTCATCGGATTCCATCAGAATTCGTTTATGCTGTTACTGGGCGGGTTGTTTATTGCAGCATATTTTTATAAAGATTCTTATGGGTTATTAATTCCAGGGTGTTTAATAACAGGACTCGGATTAAGCAGTTTAAATTATGGTTTTTTCAGGCACTCTCCGCTTCTGAGTATATTAGGTTTGGGATTTGGATTTATCAGCATCTTTGTGATAGATCTTCTTAACAAGGGTAAAACTCATTGGTGGCCTTTGATACCCGGTGGAATTTTGCTATTAACCGGTTTGTCTTTCAGACCTTTTAGTATTTGGCAAATTTTTCATATAGGATGGCCTGTAATTCTAATAGCTTTAGGATTGTGGATAATATTAAAATCTACGGGTTTGATAAAAGATAAAGATAAAGACGATAGTTAATGTAATACGATGCAGGTTCATTCTTGCAGATTGAGCCAAAATATTTTAGATGCATAAGAAAGATAATTCATCACGATTCTTACATTTTACATTGACAAATATAGCAAATTCAAATTTCCAAGATATAAAAAAAAGAAAATCGGGAGTTTGATGAAAAAGATAGACCTTCATGTGCATACAAATTTTTCAGATGGAATTTATTCACCTCGAGAAGTTTTGGAATTAGCAAAAGAAAGTGATCATGGCGTGATCTCAATTACAGATCATGACAATTTAGGTGGTTATCGTAATGCAATAGAAATTGCCAAAGAAATGGATATTGAACTGATCCCGGGAGTTGAGATCAGTTGTCTTCATAAAGAAAAAGATGTACACATTCTTGCTTATTATTTGGATATAGAAAACAAAGAGATCAATGATATTTTAAAAGTGATTTATGATAACCGTTTTCACCGTGCAAATTCGATGATAGATAAATTGAAGGAACAGGGAATTGATCTTGATCGAGAACAGATCTATCAAAGGTCTGGTGAAAATAATTACCTTGGACGTCCGCATTTAGCTTGGGCTTTAATAGAAAATGGTTACTGTAAAAACAAATATGAAGCATTCGAAAAATATCTTGGAGAACATTGTTATGCATATGTACCCAAGACATCTCCTTCGGTAGAAAAAATAATCAAAGTTATCAGAAATGCAGGTGGCATAAGTGTTATTGCACATCCATTTACTTTAAGAAATGATGAACTAATTTATGATATTATAAAATTTGGTATTGATGGCATGGAAGTTTTTTATGCAAAAAGTAATGATGAAACTGTGATGCATTACAATGAGATAGCTCAAAATAATTTACTCATTCGAACTGGGGGAAGTGATTTCCATGGTGAAGGATTTGATAAAGAAATATTCAAAAGTTATTCTGCACCTGATTTTGTTTTGGAAGAATTAAAGAGTAAAAGAAGGTCTAGCTGATGGCAAATTTGGGAGAATTTATAGATATAAATAAAACCAGAGGTTTGCCAAGAACGTATAAATTTAATCAGTTCATACGTTGGTTTACACTAATCTTTGCTGCACTTGCTATAGCTTACTCTATTTGGCTAATCTTTAATAAAGTTGACTCAGATTCATCCAGATTTACTCAATTTGTTCCCTTTGTAATTATGTTTCTTGCATTAAATTCTTTTTTGAGAAACCTGTTTTCACTTAATAAGGTCAAATTAACTCATGAGATGATATCCTTTCGTTATTTAGGAAAAAAAAGTGTGAATATTTTATGGTTATCATTAGTAAAAATGGAATTGAATGACAGCAAACGTAAAATGATCCGTTTGAAATATATTGTAGATGATGTAGAGAAATCATTAGATTATACACTTAGCTTTCCTAAACCATTGGAGATTGCAAATAGTATTGCCGAGATGGCTCCTCAAATTGAATTTGATGAATTTATGGCAACAGTGGTAATCACAGATAAAGAGAAGAAAACATTTTTAAAAAAAAATAAGAAATGAATGTCATGAATAATTGTCTCCATTTTAAGGGAGATATCCCTTGTAAACCACATAAAATATATGGTGTGCACTGTGAAGATTGTGAATATTTTTCTCCTATTGGGAAACAAATTCTCATTATCAAATTAGGTGCAGCTGGAGATGTAATTAGAACTACTCCAATTTTGCATAAACTTCGTTCAGAGTTTCCTAAAGCAGAAATCATCTGGCTTACGGATTTTCCATTATTTGTACCGAAAAAGTATGTAAATACAATTTTAAAGTGGAATGATAAAAATATATTATGGTTGCAGAATCGCAAATTTGATTTGTTGGTGAATCTAGATAAAGATCATCATGCTCTTGCTTTAGCTGAAAGTATCAAGGCAACAGAAAAAAAAGGCTATCTTCCTGATGAATTTGGTAAATGTCATCCTGCTGATGATGATGCAAAACATAAATGGCAAACCGGATTGTGGGATGATCTTTGTATACAAAATCTCAAAAGCTATCCTCAGGAAATTTTTGAAATGTTTGGCTATGAGTTTACAGACGAAAAGTACATTCTAGATATTCCTGAATCGGAAATAAAATTTAATCTTCCTGATAGAAAAAGAATAATTGGGCTTAATACTGGTTGTGGCACACGCTGGCTTACCAGACTTTGGGGAAAGAAAAACTGGATTGAGATTTCCAACAAATTACACGAAAAGGGATTTGTTCCACTTTTGTTGGGTGGATTTATTGAAAATGAAATGAACACAGAAATTGCTACTAACTCAAAGGCGATTTATCTGGGTTATTTTGACATAAAAGTTTTTTTAAATCTGATTAATAAATGTGATCTAATTGTAACTTCTGTGACAATGGCGATGCATATTGCTATTGGATATGAAAAGAAATTAGTTCTTCTAAACAACATCTTTAATAAACATGAATTTGAACTTTATGGTCTTGGAACGATCTTAGAGCCAGAAGGTAAAGATTGTCTGGGATGTTACAAGAATACCTGTGAAATTGAATGTATGAGCACGATTTCACCAAACATGGTATTGAAAACAATTGAGCAATTGTTAAAAATATGAAAATAGGATTCATAGGACCAGCTTATCCTCTACGAGGAGGAATTGCACAATTTATTACCCTGCTGGCATTGGAACTAAAAAAAAGACATGAAGTAAAAATATTTTCGTTTTCCAAACAATATCCCAAAATATTGTTTCCAGGCAAAGATCAGATTGATTACAGTGAAACTAAACCGGATCTAGAAATTGAACCTATAGTTATTCCATACAATTTTCTAACATGGTTTTCAGCGGCAAAAAAGATAAAACAATGGCAACCAGAAATACTGATCCTTAAATACTGGATTCCATTTTTTGCTCCGGTTTTTGGCTGGCTCATCCGCAGGTTAAGACAACATAAAATCAAAGTTGTCTATGTGATAGACAATATTATCTTCCACGAAAAATGGATTTTTGCAGAAAAGTTTACTAAGTATGCGCTTGGCAAAGCTGATGTGCTTATTACTATGTCCGATTCTGTACATGATGATACTTTAAAATTACTTCCCAAAGCTAATATTATTAAAGGGTTTCATCCTATCTACAATTGTTATAACTTGGGAAACTATTCCAAAGAATCAGCTAAGAAAAAATTGCAGGTTGAGAAAAAAAAAGTTATTCTCTTTTTTGGTTATATCAAACCATACAAAGGTTTGGAATTATTGATAAGATCTTTTCCATCGATCTTGGAAAAACTTCCAGATGCATATTTGATGATCGTGGGAGAAGTTTACGGAGATGATACAGTTTATTCCAATTTAATTAAGAAATTGAATATGGAAAATAATGTGACTTTTCTTAACAGGTTTGTCACCAACGAAGAAGTGGAGCTATATTACAAAGCTGCCGATGTTCTGGCATTACCATATATTAGTGCAACTCAGAGTGGTGTTGTTCAAATTGCATATGACATGGAACTTGGTGCAGTGGCAACTCCTGTAGGCAGTCTCGCAGAACTTGTGCTGGATAACAAAACAGGAATTATGGCAAAAGATGTTTCTAGGGAAGCCTTTGCTGATGCAATTGTGCGATATTTTGAATTGGATCAGGGGGAATTGATCAGGAATATTAAAAAAGAAAATAAAAAATATAATTGGGAAACTCTGGGAAAATTGATTATAAATGCAATGAAATTATATTCTTAATAAAACAACAATAACTGTCATACTCGATTACGATCGAGTATCTACTTTTGTATTATAACAAAGATTCCCACTTTTGCGGGAATGACAATGACCATAAATTCTTCTTTTAAGAAAATATAGCTGGAAAGCATTATCAGAATTAATATTGAATTCAGCTTGAAATAAAAAAGCCCGAAATAAATTCGGGCTTAAATATAATATCTGAAATGAATTGTTTACTGCCCGTTCATCTTAACATTTTTAATTGCATCAATAGGACATACTTCTATACATTTACCACAATCTATACACGCTTCAGTAATAATGTATTGTACATCACTTTCTATGATAGCCGATATCGGACATACATCTACACAAACACCACACTTTACACATTCAGAAGTTATTATAAGAGCCATAATTTCTCCTTTAATTCTTTTTCAATAAACACTATATTTCCATTACCTCAGTTTCTTTTAATTTGGCAGTATCAGTAATTTTTATTACTAATTTGTCTGTGAGTTCTTGAATATCTATTTGGAGATCTTTCATATTATCTTCACTGATTTCGCTTTTCTTTTCCATATTCTTGGAGATTTCATTTCCTTCACGACGAATGTTTCTGATCTCGATCTTAGCATCTTCCGCCATTTTCTTTATCTGTTTCACAATATCAAGTCTTGTTTCTTCTGTTAAGGGTTGGAATGGAAGGCGGATAACATTCCCGTCGTTATCAGGAGTAACTCCAATATTAGAAGAGAGAAGAGTTTTTTCAATTCCTTCAAGAATGGACTTATCCCAAGGTTGAATTACGATAAGTCTTGGTTCAGGGATAGAGATATTACAAAGTTGTTTGATAGGAGTTGGAGCTCCATAATAATCAATTTTGATATCATCTAAAGCAGATGTATTAGCTCTCCCTGTTCTAATTTTGGAATAATTTTTAAGCAATGAATTGAATGCATTCTCCATTTTTTCTGTCAGATCTTGTATTAATTCTTGCATGCTAACTCCTCACTTATGTACAAATGTTCCAACATCTTTATTCAAGATTGCTTCTTTTAAATTACCTTTTTTTGTTATGTTGAATACTTTTATAGGCATACTATTTTCGCGGGCTAAAGTAAATGCTGTCATATCCATTACTTGCAATTCCCTTTCAAGGACTTCGCTGAATGTAATATCAGCTATAAATTTGGCATTTTTATCTTTTACAGGATCAGCACTGAAAACACCATCAACTTTAGTTCCTTTAAGGACTATGTCGGCGCTCAACTCAATTGCACGTAAAATTGCTGCTGTATCTGTTGTGAAGAATGGATTTCCAATACCACCACAGAAAAAACATATCTTTCCTTCATTTAGAGAAGTGGTCGCTCTGTTTGGAGTGTAAAATTTTGCTACTTTATCAACCTGAATAGCAGAATAAATTTCAGTGCGATAATTTTTCTTCTGCAAAAGTCCACTCATAACCAAAGCATTTTGAATAGTTGCCAGCATACCAACATTATCAGCAGTATAACGATTAATATGTTTGCCAACTTCAGATACGCCTCGGAAGAAATTTCCACCCCCCAATACAATACCTATGCTATATCCCGCTTTTCTAATAGAGATAATGTCTTCAATGAGATTTTCGACACTTTGCATATCAATGCCGAATCTGTTCTCACCAGCAAGTACTTCTCCACTTATTTTGAATATAACTTTGTGGATCTTTTCAGGTTTATATCTTCGCATTAGATAACTCCTACAAATTTTTAACCTTTCATTTGTTCTGCAACTTCAGCAGCAAAATCTTCATTCCTCTTTTCAAGACCTTCACCGAGTTTAAAACGGATCATAGAAACTATTTTCATATTACCAGTGTAATTTTCTATAGTTATTTTATCGTCTTTTACAAATTTTTGCTGGAGAAGACAATTCTCTTCGAAGAACTTATTCATTTTACCGATAAGGATTTTATCGATAATATTTTCCGGTTTCCCCTGTTCGATTAATTGAGCTTTAAGAATGCTTCTTTCTTTATCTAATATTTCTTGAGTGACTTCAGATTTATCAAGGAAATCAGGGGACATTGCAGCGATGTGCATTGCAATATCTTTTGCTTTAGTCTTGTTATCATCTGTCACGTCACCTTCCAGTTGAATTGCCACACCGATCTTTCCACCCATATGAAGATATGTAGATACGAAATTATCAGATGTTACTTTTGCAAAACGGCGGATATTCATGTTCTCACCGATCTTTGCAATGAGTTCTTTAAGTTTAATTTCGATAGAAAAACCATCAATTTCAATGGCTTTAAGTTCTTCAACTGTTTTCAGGTCATTTTCAATTACAATCTTTGTAAGTAGATTCCCAAAACTTTTAAATTCATCATTTTTTGCAACGAAGTCAGTTTCAGAATTGAGTTCTACTAGTACTGCAATTTTGGAATCTTCAGAAATTGCATTGAATATAAGTCCTTCAGCCGCAATTCTGCTAGCTTTTTTCGCAGCTTTACTGATGCCTTTTTCTCTTAAGTAATTAGCTGCTGCTTCCAGATCTCCATTTGTTGCAATAAGAGCTTTTTTGCAGTCCATCATGCCTGCATCAGTTTTTCCTCTGAGTTCCATAACTAGTTTTGCTGAGATACTCATAATATATTTTTCTCCTGGTATAAAATCTTTTTTTTAACTAAGCTTCTTTGTCGGTTTTCTTAGTTGCTTTTTTTGGCTTTTCTTCAGTTTTTTTTACTTCAGTTTTCTTAGCTATTTTCTTTTCTGGTTTGGAAACTTCTTCTTTGTTAGCTTCTTTTTTTGGTTTAGCTTCAGCTACTTTTGTTTCAGTTTTCTTAGCTATTTTCTTTTCTGGTTTGGAAACTTCTTCTTTGTTAGCTTCTTTTTTTGGTTTAGCTTCAGCTACTTTTGTTTCAGTTTTCTTAACTATTTTCTTTTCTGGTTTGGAAACTTCTTCTTTCTTAGTTTCTTTTTTTGGTTTAGCTTCAGTTACTTTTGCTTCAGTTTTCTTAGCTGTTTTATTTTCTGGTTTAGAAATTTCTTCTTTCTTAGTTTCCTTTTTTGGTTTATCTTCAGTTTTCTTAGCTGTTTTGGAAGTTATTTTTTTCTTTGTCTCGTCTTTCACTTCTTCAACTTCTTTCTTAGGTTCATCTTTAACCTTTTTAATAGCCTTTTTCTCAACAGCTTTTTCTTCTTTTTTATCTTCAGGTTTAACAATATCTGCACCTTCGAGTAGGGCTTGTTTACCTTCGATCACAGCATTTGCCATAACATCGGTTATAAGCTGAATAGCTCTGATAGCATCATCATTAGCGGGTATAACATAATCTACAAAATCAGGATCTGCATTAGTATCGACCATTGCAACAATTGGAATACCAAGTTTTTTGGCTTCTAAGAGTGCAATATTTTCTTTGATGATATCAACAATAACTACAGCACCTGGAAGTTTATCCATTTCGCGAATTCCATTAAGACCAAAATTGATCTTATCGTAGGTTCGTTTCATTTTAGTAGCTTCAAGTTTAGTAAAACTATTGATAGTTCCATCCTCTACTATTTGCTCATAATAGTCCAATTTTTCAATACTATGCCGGATGGTTTTCATATTAGTGAGCATTCCGCCATACCAGCGGTTTGAAGCGTAAAACCCGCCACATTTTTTAGCTGCATTTACAACAGCTTCTTGTGCTTGTTTCTTAGTTCCAACAAAAAGTACTGTTTCACCTTTGGAAACTATATCTTTGATGAACATGTAAGATTCATTGATTGCATCGAGGGTTTGTTTAAGGTCTAAAATATGGATACCATTTCTTTTGATGAAAATGTATTTATCCATTTTTGGATTCCACTTATAAGTTTGGTGACCAAAGTGAACTCCGCTCTCTAAGAGAGACTTCATTGTAACTACTGACATTTTTTTCTCCTTTATTTACGGTTCTTTTTCTCCTATCCGGTTTTGTCTGCAATTCAATCCCGAAAGTTTTCGGGACACCGCTCTGCATATATCCGAATAGTGTGATCAGTTTATAATATTTAAATTGAATATTTGATCAACGTTTAGAGAATTGGAATTTCTTTCTCGCTTTTGGTCGACCCGGTTTCTTTCTCTCTACCATTCTTGAGTCACGAGTAAGGAATCCATTCTTCTTTAATTCACCTTTTAACTCTTCATCATATTTTACAAGAGCACGAGCTATACCATGACGGATTGCACCGGCTTGACCGGAAAGACCACCACCATTAACGTTAACTTTAATATCAACTTTATCCGTGAGTCCTACAAGGTCTAGTGGCTGTTCAATTATCATTTCGAGGGTTTCACGTTGAAGATAACTCTTCATTGTGACATTATTAGCAATTCGTTTACCTGTTCCAGGTGTTAAGCGAACTCTTGCAACTGATTCTTTTCTTCTTCCTACAGCATCAAAATATTGCATTTGATATCTCCCTAACTAGATAAATTGAGTAGCTTGGGAGTTTGAGCTTTGTGAGGATGCTCGGTCCCAGCGTATACTTTAAGCTTTGTAAATATCTGTCTTCCCAAAATGTTCTTTGGAAGCATTCCTTTCACAGCATGTTCAATAATTCTTTCAGGATGTTCCTGAATCATTCTTTTGAATGGGATAACGGTTTGTCCATCTGGATAACCGCTATAACGTTTATAGGTTTTCTGTAATTCCTTATTTCCTGTAAGCCTGACTTTCTCAGCATTGATAACTACAACGTAGTCACCGGTATCGAGATGTGGACTAAAATATGGTTTGTTTTTTCCACGGAGGATCGTAGCGATCTGTGTCGCTAATCTTCCCAAAACCATATCTTCTGCATCTACCAGATACCAATCTTGCTTGATCTTATCTGCTTTTGGAGTTTCAGTTTTCATTCTATCTCCTTATTTTTCTATACTATTTGATGATCGGACGAACAAAATATTTTATCAGTAGTTTTGCTGTCAAGTATACATTGAAATTAATAGCACTAAACTACTTTTATGTCACAATTCTAGATGTTGTTTTATAGAAAAATATTGCCAAATAACTTCAATTTATAAAGTTGATAATAAAAAAAAAACAAAAGAGGTTTTATGAAAATTAGTGCATCTTTGATTCGGGCTATTGTTATTACTATTTTATTGATAATTGTAATTACTGATTTCTTCTACATTAAATTATTGAAAAATAGGATTGATAATATAACGGTTCTTACTAGTGAAACAGATTCTATGGTTGTAGTAAAATCATCTTCGTTTAAGGAACCAATAGTTGTTTTTACGGCAGATTTTATAGATAATTTCTATCATTACAGTTCACCCTTTAAAGACGGAATGGATTTTAATGAACTGATAAAAAAGTATATCAGAAATCGTTGGGCAGATCATTATGGCTGCGGTCGTGGAACACGTGAACGCAAAAGGATCCATGAAGGTATTGATCTTTTTGTTCCGGAAAACACTCCAGTTTACCCGCTTACTAATTTTGGTATCGTTACGAATGTAAGCGATAATCCTCATTTCATGGTTCAAGTTCAATATATAAAACCAGGTGGGATTATAGATTCAATGAAAATTGAGTATGGCAAAACTATCAGGATACTTTACCCGGAAGGAATTGAAAGTATTTATACTCATTTGAATGAAGTATTTGTGGAATTGAACCAGAAGGTAGATAGAAATACTGTGGTTGGTCTTACAGGACTTACTGGAAATATTAGGAACAGCGGGAAGCCTTCCCACTTGCATATGGAATTACGGGATAGTGAGAACAGATCATTTGACCCGAGAAACAGGCTCAGATTTGTGCAGAATTCTGCAGCAAATTTTATAAAGCATATTAATATCGGTGATGAATAAAATCCGGCTTTGTTAACCCATATTTTGCAGTAGGATAGCTACAAAGGTGGAAGCTACGCCGGGATAAATTAGGCTTCGTTCCGATAAATCGGTGCTTTGCCCGAGTTAGAGGGGAGAGAATTATGAAAAAGATAAATTTGTATCTAGTTGTATTAATGATGTTCTTATCCGGTTGTGCCGTGATGAACACATCCATGATGGAAACAGCAGAAACTACAAGACCCGGCTACCCAAAATTTGGGGTTGAATATGGTTATGGATTAGACCTGACTACTACAATGTTTCTTAAAGACATTGAACCTGAAACTGCATTTGATGCTAAAGGTTTGCTTTCTTTACCTGTTTACAGTGTAAAAGCCGGTATTGGATTAACCGATAAAATGGATATTAACGGCAAAGTATGGATCTCTTTTGGGGGAATTGGCTCCAAAATATATTTAAAGCATCGTATTCCCTTGGATAGCGAAAAAGCATCGCTCGCTATAATGTCGGGACTTACCTTTGTGACCACAGAATCTGACGATGAGGAAGAAGGAGATAATTTCATTGAAATTGCAGAAATAACTTCTTATGGATTTGAAATTCCCTTCCTGGCAACTTATAGAGTTGGCAAAGCCCTTGCAGTAACCGGAATGGCAAGATATAGTGGGGATGTTATTAAAATAAAAGAAGGGGATGCAAACTATAAAGCATTTATGCTGAACAGATTTGGTGTTGTGGGAGGATTATCACTTGAGCTTGGTCCATTATATATTAGACCCGAAATTGGTGTAGAAATGGCAACTCCCAAATATGGAATTTTTGGTGCAGCTCCTATTTTTGCAATTGGAGCAGGAATAGATATTTAACATGAATGAATATGTTGCAGGTTCATTCTTTTAGAGTGAGCCATAATATTTCAGACGCATCGCTATGATACGTCCTGCATACCCTTATACAGTTACAGAATTGAAAAAAGCCTTTTCAAGGTTAAGGTAGGAAATATGAAAAATGAATACATTGTAAAAAGTTGGAATGATCTACAGAAAAAATTATTTGAAAATTCCTGGAATCCCAAGATTGGAAGATATCGTTCAAAATATGCTTTTAGAGGCTTGTCTGATAGTAATTATAAACTGGAAACTACCTTGATGCGACTGGGTGGAGATTATTCCCAACTGGAAAACCACCTGCTGAGGAATTTTAGTAAATATGCTCATCAGAATGTTGTGGAACATGACTCGATCTGGCATTGGCTCTCTGTGGCTCAGCATCATGGACTTCCCACACGGTTGATGGATTGGACGTACTCTCCCTATATAGCAACTCATTTTGCAACTGAAAATATTGAGAAATTTGATATTGATGGTGTGATCTGGGCTGTGGATTATATTGCGGTTAATAAATTTGTACCTGAGATCCTGAAAAATGAACTGCAAAGCGAAGGCGCTAATGTTTTCACCAGCAAGATGCTCGTGAAACATCTGAATTCATTGAGTGATTTTAACACACTTTACAAAGAGGATTTTACACTTTTCATTGAACCGCCCTCTATTGATGACAGGTTTATTAATCAGTTCGCTTTCTTTTCAATATCATCTAATCCGCAATTGGCAATGGATGAATGGCTCAAAAAACATCCCGACATCTGGATGAAGATCATTATTCCAAAAGAATTGAAATGGGAAATTCGTGATAAACTTGATCAGGCTAATATTACAGAACGCGTTTTATTTCCCGGATTAGACGGATTAAGTCGGTGGCTTAAAAGGCAGTATAGTCCGAAGGAGTAAAGCAAAACCCTGCAATCGCTTCTTTCAATGAATTTTGCATTTAACAATTTCAAGGTTGTTAGATGAAAGACTTTGAAATCGATTCTTTCAGATGATCTTTGGAATTAGCAATTCCAAGGTTGGATAGTGGAAAAAGAAAAATAAAAGATACCTTGAAAGGGCTAAGCTGAAAGAATTTTTATTGCAGGTTCATTCTTGTAGAGTGAACTAAAACATTTCAGACTCATCAGCATGATACATCCTGCACACATTTATACAGTTTGAAGGTTTACAAAATTGATAGAAACCTTGAAAGGATTAATTTGAAAGAAGTTTTGAGAGAAACCCTTGCAAGGTTAAAATGGAAAGATTGATGATTTATCAAAAAGACAATTATTATCACATATTCAACAGGGGATGTAACAAAGAGAATATCTTTTTTGCTGAATCAGATTACAAAAACTTATTAACTAAGATTAAATTAACAAAAGATAGATACAAAATTGAAGTTATTGCTTATTGTTTGTTGCCAAATCATTATCATCTCATGCTTTACCAAGCTTCAGACAAATCAATATCCGATTGGCTAAGAGATTTATTTAATGGTTATGTTCAAAGATTCAATCACAAATATGAGAGATCAGGAACAATTTTTGAAAGAACTGCAAAACCGAAATTAATAACATCTGCTAAATATCTAATTGATGGAATTCATTATATTCATTCAAATCCATTTAAACATGGGTTTGTGGATAATCCTGAAGAGTGGAAATTTTCGAGTCTTTCAGGATATCTTGGTGAAGAAAACGTACTTGTTAGTAAGAGAACTTTGAGGAATTATTTCCATAAGGATTATACATATCAAACTTCATTTCAAGAATATATGGAAAATAAGAAATTTATAGAAGAGTTAGATTAAAAGGAAACCCTACAATCGCTTCTATCAGTGAAACATTCAATTAGCAATTTTAGGGTTTGAAAAGTTGAAAAGGAATTCATGGAGTAACCTTGGAATCGCTTCTTTCGGGTAATCTCTGAAGTTAGCAATTCCAAGGTTGGATTGTGGAACAAGAAAAATGAAAGATACCTTGAAAGGATTAAGCTAAAAAACCCTTCAATCACTTTTTTCAGGAAAACCTACTATTAGTAATTTAAGGGTTTTGATTTAATTAAAACTAGATGATAGAAACCTTAAAAGGATTAATTTGAAAGAAGTTTTGAGAGAAACCCTTGCAAGGTTAAGGTTACAGAACGTGTTTTATTCCCGGGGTTAGACGGATTAAGTCAGTAGCTTAAAAGGCAGTATAGTCCAAAAGAGTAAATAAACCAGTATTTGAAAGATAATCAATATACAATAATTGTTATTGTTAATATCCCTGCCATTTTGAAATTAATTAGATTTTTCATTTTCTTTTTTCGTTATTAATAGTCAATATTGTGGTTTTATTGTTCTTTATCATAATAAATCTTATAATATTTTCTTCCATCACTTTCTACACCTTGTTCAATTAAATCTTTGTTTCCATGAATATATATATGAAAGTTCTTATCAAGTTTCAGAACACTTTTAAATGCTCTTGCTTGTTTTCTTACAGCTTGAGATGATATTTCAAAATCATCATCTATGTAAATCTTGTTTTTAGTTTTATAAGCGTTGTTATAATTTTGAAATGACTCAAGCATATTTTTGTTTTGGAATACTTTCGTCTCAAATTCTTCTCTATTATATGAATCATGATTTTCAAAATACACTAAAGAACGATTTAGTAAATCAATTTTATCTGTTTTGCTAATATCAAAATCCTCAGAAACTTGTTTCGAAATATAACTTTTTGTAATATTTAATAACTCTTTTGTATTGTGGAAATTGTCATTACAGGACTGTAATTGAAGGAAAATATCTTTCCAGTATTGTGCTTCAAAAGATTTATTTGATTTATCAACGATACAAACTTTAAAACCATCTGTTTTTGATATATTAAAAATCAAACAACCCTTATCTAACTTATCAATATTAATTCCATCATCATATTTAAGAACGAAATCTTCAGTTTCGCTATTTAGTTTCAAAAAAGGTTGTCTGTTTTCAGATTTAAAAATTCCAATAACCTCTAACAGCTCTTCATCAATCTGAATGTCAGAGAACTTAGTTATAAATAAATCACCTGATTTAATATTAGGATGAATTGAAGTTTCAAATAAATGTTTCGCTATATTAACAGAATTCAAATGAAAAGAATTTGAATCATAAAAAATATTTGACGCAAAATTAAAAATTGGATTTAATTTGAAATCATCATTTGAGAATGAAAAGTTATAGAATTCTACATCCTTAAATGATTTAAGAAAAAACTTAATAAGCAACTCTCTTAATCTTGTATCTGAAATGTCAAGCATAGTTCTTGATAAATGAAGTCCTTCACCATTTGTTTTATTTCCAATATTATGAACTGAAACCTGTTTAATGTTACAATTTGTGTAATCTATCATATTAATCAATTACTCTTCCCCAAAGTGTTTTTATTTGCTTTAACTCACAAATATCAAAATCATTAATCCAATTATCATCTATAGAAAAAGAAAACTTATCCAAACCAAACCAAATAATAAATATTTCTGGTTGTGTCAAAAAAGGGATTTCGTGAAATCTATTTCTATTTTCATTAAATATGCGTTGAATTTTTTCTTGGTTCGTGATAATAAAATTATCAATCTCTTTTAATAAAGATTTTTTTTCTACTTCAGAAAAATAACCTGATAAAATTCTTATTGCGTTTATTGATGTATCTCTATCAAAATCTATCTTAGCATATTTATAAATCTTACCTTCTAATTTCTTTAAAACAGTATATATATAATTATCGGGATCTTCTTTCAAGATATTATTTACAGTAGAAATCTCATCGTCAGCAATTTCATAAAGAGAAAGTAAACGATAAATCCTGCGATTCAATTTATCTGGTAGCATTGAATCCTGCTTATATGAAAGAGCATGTGCAGCGTTTGACCATGCATGTTGATTTAATGTACGGACCTGAATCTCAAAAATAAGGGTTTTGTATTTACTATGTTTTTTAAATTGATCTATACTATTATTAATTGATACATCATAATGATTTGAAATATAACCCAAGGTATCAAAATTCAATTCCTCTTTTTTATATTCTACTCTTTTTATTATAAAATATTTTCTTATAAAAATATCTATTAATTCCATTTCTTCTTGAAATGAGCATATTATTCGAATCCCAAGTTTATCATTTAAAGATGAATAAGAGTAAGTTTTACTCTTTAACTTTCTTTTAATCTTTTTAATTATACTTAGTAATTCTTTTGTTCTAAATGAAATTTCGGGTAGTATTTCAAATTCAGTGATATTTGATTTTATGAAAGGATATACTAACTTTCCTAATTTTTCAAACTTGAGTTTATCTTTTTCCCATGATTCAGTAATATTTTTTATATCAATCGACATTATTTAATACTCAAAATTTTTGATCTTATCTCAGCCCTATGTTGACCATTTGGAAGATTTTCAAGTTTAACATTTTTATTAAAAGTTCCATCTTTTCCTATAATTGAAATACCATTTTCGAAAGAAACAACAAACTTTTTAATAAGGCGGTCGATTTGGGATGTATCTTTTGGGAAAGAGGAGAAAGTAAAATTCTTTGTAAGCAAATAGTTTTTATAATCATTTTTATGCTTTGAAGTTAGTAAATAATCATCGGCAAATTCTTTTGGACTAAGTGTTTGATTATTTTTTTGAATATACGAATTTAAATCCTGAATGTATTTTGCCTTTTGGATCTCATCATCCAAAGTAAACACAAATTGTTTTGTGTAATTATAAAAATACTGAGTTGTTATTTTGGGATCTTCAAAAGGTATGCATCCTAAAAAAATATCCATAAACCAAGTACGGACTTCTTTTTTAGCTCTAATATCAATTTGGTAATCCGTAATTATCCCATCATATTTAGTTTCAAAATCGCTGCGAGGAATAAATAGTGCTGACTTGAATATTTTAGTTTTTTGAGTTAACATTAAATCCTTAACTTCTTGTATGTTATATGAATGAGTAGTCTGGTCAAGTGTTAGCTGAGCTCCTTTATCTCTTTCTAATTTTAAAATGATACATGTATTTTTTTTACTTACTTTTCCAAAGATAATAACCAAAATTCCAGCAGCGTTAGAGCCAACTTGTATTTCAAAAAGGTGTTTGGCAATTAGTTTTGATTGATCAATGATTTTTGAGCCTCCAGAGCCAAAAATATCATTTACTATCCATGAAATAGGAGAAGTGCTTTCATCATTAAAACAAATTTTAAATGCTCTATCACTGTTTAATGATTGAACTACTTTGTCTTTAAAAAAAAGTCTTAGCCCATCTGAAAGTTTACTCTCTTGCTCACTATAATTTGGTTCAATAGAAAAGTCTCCTTTCAGATGTTTAGGGATATTATGAACAATTATGCGTTCAATTATTATAGAGCTTGAGTCAATTCTTTTCACCATTCTTACCATCTCCTTATCTTAGTGCTATTAATAATAATATATTTTTATTCATATAACCTTACTAGCAATTCCAATTTTGTTATTCATTACTACATTCGAAACTGGAAAACTGAAGTCTAACTGTCAACAACAATATATTTTAGCAGTTGCAAATAGTTTGATGGTTAAGTAGTAATGTGAAATTTGAAATTGTAAATTTTAAATGATCGGAGAAAAGCAGGGAGAAAAAAGAATAGCGAAAAATAAAGTGATCCCTTTAGATACATAGTATTCAAATAAATCACTTTTTGCAATAGGGTGGAATATCGTGCAATTTATCTATTTGATAATCTCCGGGTATTCTTAATAACGCTATCCGGAAGATTTCTAAATTTTACATCTCCCTGTGTTACGATATCACCAATTGAAGTATCCTTGGGGATATTTATGATATAGTCAATTCCAGCTTCCACATCATTTGAGATATTTACAGTTTTAATATTTAATCCTTTCAGCGTACTTAAAACCATATGGATCTCACTTAGATCACAGCAATTTACAAAAGTTTTTTTAATAGCTGTGATCTTTACATAGTTCTTGTTCCAACCTACAAATTTGATAGATCCGTTAAGATTATAAATATTCAATTTCTCACCTGGTTTAATTACATAATTAGCGCTAATAGATTTTGTGTATGGTCCTTCTTTCTCCATAGCAGAGATCTGGTTAGGAATATTTTCTCTAAGATTTGTATTAGAATTTACTGAGCGAACTTGAGCTAATGCAGTTAGATTTAAACTTATCAACACAATTAATACAACAATTAAAACTCTCATTTTCTCCTCCATGTTTAGGTTTGGGTTATCTGTATCATATACATGAGCTATGATTTTAAGAAACGTTTTTTCTTTTTTTCTTCAATCCATTTTTTAATTAAGTTTTTTGTTTTCATTTTGAACCTCCACGCTATTTACTTTATACAATAGCAATCAGCGTGCCAAACATGTAAGTGATTTAAAAGTAAAATGTTACGTAAATAATCTGCTTCAAGCGTGTGTTCGTTAACGTACGTATTATGTTCGCATATGAACGAAAATTAGGTTGAGAAAATGTGAAATATGGAAAGTGCCACTATTCCGGTGAATCTTGTTCCTATTTCTTGCGAGAAGTAGTTTTTCTAATATTTTTCACATAAATATGTTTAATGTGAGATTTATTTTCAACTTCTCTTGCATCAACGGTAAAATGTTTTGATAATGATTTTATGAGAGGAGTTAGTTTGGCAAATCCGTAATTCCGAGGGTCAAAATCAGGCTTCTTCTTATTTATTAAAGCTCCAACAGCAGCCAGGAATGCCCAACCATCATCATCAGCCAGATCATCTATTGAGGATCTTAATAACTGGATAAATTGATTATTGATCGAATCAATTTTTGCTTTACGTACAGTAGAAGGAGTGGTTTTGGGAGTTTCCTTAGGAATTTCCAAAGCACCGATAATTTCAATATATATGAATTTGTTACAGGCTGCTATGAAAGGTTGAGGAGTTTTCTTTTCCCCAATTCCAATTACCACCATACCGGATTCACGTAGCCTTATTGCTAATCTTGTAAAATCACTATCACTGGAAACAAGACAAAATCCGTCTACTTTCTCACTATGCAGAATGTCCATCGCATCAATGATCATAGCGGAGTCCGTGGCATTTTTACCAGTTGTATAACTGTATTGTTGAATTGGTGTAATAGCATGTTTAAGTAATGCTGGTTTCCAACCGGAAACAGTTGGTTTTGTCCAATCTCCATATATCCGCTTTATGGTTGGAGTACCAAATTTTGCGATCTCATCTAGCATTCCCTTTATGTTTGAATAGGGAATATTATCTGCATCAATAAGTACAGCTAATTTTAAATCGTTTTCTTCTCTCATATCTGAATTCCACCCGTTTTTTATCCCCTAAGAACTATCTTTCAGAATGGCTGAGTTATATGTCAGGGATGTTAATTAACTCTCTTCTATTTCAGTCTCTTTATTAGTATTATCTACATCTTCGCTTGTAGCTTCCGATTTTTCTTCTAGAATGCCAGCAGCTCTATCTAATTTTTTCTGACGTTTTGCTTCTTTCTTTTTCTTTCGTGCTAATTCTTTCTGACGTTTTTCATACGAATAATTATTTCTAGCCATTTTCCATCCTTAAGGTTTTTTTTATTCATTTAAAAATGTTCGGATCAAATTTACGCAAACATGATATCTGTATTCTTTGTCGGAACGCAGATCGGATATTGGTGTGATCTCCTGTTGCAAATATTCATTCACTTTATTGAAATCAATTTCAATTAAAGTTTTTCCCATAATATATTCTTCTACTTTAAATAACCTGCGTGGATATTCATTCAAGCTACCCACAGCCAGTTTGATATTCATTATCTTTTCATTTTCTACTTTCTTCAAGCCAGCAATAGCAACTTTAGCTATTGCCAGAGAATTGCGTGATCCTACTTTTTTATAGAAAGTTTGATATTTTTGTTCAGCATTTTTGGCAACAATTATCTTTGTTATCAGTTCATTATTGCTCATCACATTTTTTTTATACCCGATAAAGAAATCTTTCAGAAAAACTTCACGACATGATATTTTTGAACAGATTTCAAGTTTAGCATCTAAGGCTAATAATATTGGGATTACATCAGCAGTTGGAGATCCGTTGGCAATATTACCGCCGATGGTCGCTGAAGTTTGCAGTAGAGGTGAAGCAAAATTTTGTAGAGAACTATGAATGAGTGGAATATGTCTTTTAATGATACGGGAATCAATAATATCCTTAAAGCTGGTTGTGGAACCAATTAAGATCGAATCATTTTCCTCTTCAATACCAGAAAGTTCTTTCAGATGATTTATATATATAATATTTGGATTGCGAATTATTCCGTTTTTTATTTGAACATTAATATCGGTTCCACCAGCTAGCAAGTATTGCCGATCTATATTATCTATTATTTCATAAAGATTATTTATGTCTTTTGGTTTAATAAATTTCATGATAATTTCCTTCTCTTTTAATTAATTAGCTATGCCGCAATTTTCATTCCCAAGGAAAATCTAATTTGATCTTTCACAGGCCAGCATTACAGAGTCAAAAATTTTCTCGTATCCGGTGCATCTACAAATATTACCGGATAGAGCTCTTTTAATTTTCATAAGATCTTTTTCTCCATCAGTTTTTACATAATAGTAAGAACTCACAAAAAAACCGGGGAAACAAAATCCGCATTGTACTGCGTTTGTTTCATCAAAGCAATCCATAATAAGTTTTCCTAGTTTTGTCTTGGAAATTCCTTCCACTGTTTCTACCTCTTTCCCTTCTGCATGGATTGCATTGAGAATACAGCTTGTCACAGGTTTGCCGTTCAGGAGGACAGTACAAGCTCCGCATTCACCCTCACCACAGCTCTCTTTTGCTCCTAAGAGATTGAAATCTTCACGAAGTACATCAAGTAGACGTTTCATAGGATCTACATCAATTGTGACTTTTTCTTTATTCAATGTGAACGATATTTTCATTTTTGTGCCTCCATTGCCTTAAACAATCTTTCCGGGATCAGCGGATATTCATCAATGAAAATTCCAGTAGCATTATGGAATGCATTTCTCAAGGATGGAGCGGGGAAGTTCATTGGAATCTCACCTAATCCTTT
>JAVCCF010000049.1 GCA_030765625.1 Candidatus Tenebribacter burtonii | reverse complement strand
GCTCCACCTGTTTTACTGAGGTAAAGCGTAATAGCTGCTGTAAGTGTGGTCTTCCCATGATCTACGTGACCAATTGTTCCAACGTTTACGTGAGGTTTGCTTCTCACAAATTTCTCTTTAGCCATTTTTTCCTCCTCAAAGATCTAAAAGCCTGTCCTGCAGGCTTGGCATTAAGATAGCTTTTTTTGTTTTACTACCTTGGCTTTTGCTCGAGATGTCAAAATCAAATGCGAGTTTTATATGTCAAATCTTTTTTATTATTTTTGTAATTTAACTATTTTTAATGAGTTAGGGTTGAGTGGAGTTGACTAAGATAAATTGAATTCTTTGACTGGTTTATAAAAAATATTCTTTAAAAAATAATTTATAACCTGTTATTGAACCACTTAGAAAGTTGATCATAAATTTCAATATCAGTTTGTGAGATAAAGGTTCGAGCAGGAATTGTATCCTTAAAATACTGACCATATCTCTTTGTGAATATTCTGTTATCCAGTACCAGAATCACACCACGGTCAGTTTTGTGTCTGATAAGTCTACCAAAACCCTGTCTGTATTTCAATAAAGCATTAGGAAGCATATAGTGCATGAAGCTGTTCTTTCCTTCAGCTTCCAGTTTTTCTAAATAAGCTTCTACAATTGGTTCGGAAGGAACCATAAAAGGTAATTTATATAATACAAGTAACTGCAGAGATTCACCCGGGACATCTACACCTTCCCAAAATGAATTAGTGCCAAATAGTACGGAATTTTTATTTTTCTGGAATTCTTTTAACATTGCTGAGCGTCCCAATCCCTTACCCTGTGTGAGCAATAAAATATCTCTGCTGTACATCTCCTCACTTAACGTATCATACGTTTCATTAAGATTTTTATAGGATGTGTAGAGTACCATAGTTCCAACTTTTGTTATTTCAACTGCTTTCCGTATTATTTCAATACTCTGCGAAGAAAAAAATCTATCTTTAGGATCGGGAAGAAATCCGGCAACCAGCACCATGGTTTGTTTTTGATAATCAAATGGAGATTTTACGACCAACTCTCGGACAAACCCTTCTTCCAAAAGATTCAATCCCATACGGTTAGCAAAATACTTGAAATTATTACGAATCGCAATAGTGGCAGATGTGAAAACAATCGAATCTACCGAAGAATAAAGTTCATCATTGAATATTTGATCTACATTCAACGGGCAGTATACCAAAACACCGGATGGATATTTTTTATCGCTGGTTTGGAAAGATTCCATCCAGAAAGCAAAGTCTTTTAACTCAGGATTATGCATTATCGAAAGCATATTATGATATTCCGAGATCATATTCACAATGCTATCTAGAGCTTCTTTATGTTTATCATGTTCAATAAATCGTTGTTTATTCACATCAGTGAAAATATTTTTGATACTCATAAAACTTCGTGAGAATTCCTGCCAGAAAAGTATGATCTTGTCAATATCTTCAATAAGGAAAGCGTGAGTTTCCATATTTGTAATACGTAATTTTCCATAACTTCCTTTTGCATTAACAACATCACCGATCTTTTTAAAGAATTCAGTAAAAATATCTTTTTTATCATCAATCAATTTTTCTGTTTCTTCAATCTTTATAAGTAATTCCTTTTTAGATAGAAAGTCACTTTTCACAGCATCTGTTCGCAATCTTACAAGAATCCCACTTTGATATTTATTATAAACAGAATGAAGCTGATTAAAAAAGTTATTAAAATCGGTGTAAGAGAGACTTATGCCAAGTTCCGCCGGAGCAAGATGAGGTAGGTTATGAGCTTCATCTATAATTAGATTATCAAATTCTCCAAGCAGAGCATTTTCACTTTGCATATTAGCAAGAAGCAAGTGATGGTTTATAATCACAAGATTTGATTCTTCTGCTTTACCTCTAATATCCATCAGAAAACAACTTTTATAATACGGACATCTTTTATTGCGGCAAAGGAAACTATCGGAAGAAACTTTTTTCCATACCCTTTTATCTCTATTCACATTGAATGAACTGTTTTCGGAAATATCTCCAGTTTTTGTGAACTCTTTCCAGACAATCAAATTCAAATATGAACTTACCTCATCGGAAGAAATTATTTTATCTAAATCTAAAGCAGTTTCTAACCATCTTTTTTCACAAATGTAATTACCTCTGCCTTTAAGAAGAGTCGCTTTAAATGGGATATCAATACAATTTCTAACAATCGGTAAGTCTTTGTAAAAAAGTTGTTCCTGAAGGTTTTTTGTGTTTGTAGAAATTATTACTTTCTTATTTTCACGATGTGTGTATTTAATGGAAGGAATCAAATATGCCAGAGATTTCCCAATTCCTGTTCCTGCCTCAACCAACAGAAATTCTTTTTTTTCAAAATTATCAAGAACTGCTTTTGACATATCAATTTGACCCTCGCGCAGTTCATATTTATCAAAATGTTTGTTAAAAACACCGTCCACTCCAAAAACAGTATCAATTGTAAAATCTAATACTTTCTTTGGTTTGTGTTCAATATAATTCCGATTATGAAAATCGATACCAGATTTTTGTTTTGTTAAAAGAGCTGTCTCTTTTTGATGTATTACTATTTTTTCGATAAATTTCGATAAACCAATTTTTTTTAATTGAATATTAGATATTTCAAATATCCTGTGATTTATTCTCATTGGAATTTTCTTCAAGATAAAATCAATAAGTGCCAGCAAGATTTCACCTGTTGCCTTAGCATCAAATATTGCACGATGTGCATTAGAAAGATCTATCTTAAAATATTCTGCCACTGTACCTAATTTATGATTTAAAATAAAAGGCAAATAAATTCTGCTAAGGTCAAGTGTGTCGAGAGTCTGGTTTGAGATCTTCGGCAAACCTTTTTCTTTAAATTTTGTATTCAGAAATCCAATATCAAAGGATGTATTATGGCAAACCACAATATCATCTTTAAGAAACTCAATTAAAGACATAAGTGCATTTGTAAGAATTTTTCCTGATGCCAACTGTTCATCGCTAATATTTGTAAGTCGTTTAATAAAATTTGGTAATGGTTTATTAGATTTTACAAAAATTGAAAACCGATCTTTTTCTTTACCATTTTCATATCGAACTGCACCGATCTCAATTATTTCGTTTTCGATAAAATCAAAGCCCGTAGTTTCAATATCAAGCGCAACAAAGCTAAATTGATCTTTCATGAATCATCCTAATAAAATTTGTAATAATTAACGTAAAGAATTATTTTCTTATCCCATAACGCTGCATTTTTTTAATAAGCCCCTGTCTGCTTAAACTAAGTGCTCTTGCAGCTTTTGTCTGGTTATCTTCATATTCGTCAAGAGCTTTCAGGATCATCTCTTTTTCCATTTTTTCAACTGCATCTTTCATAGATCTATTTTCTAATAAATGCACCGTTTCCGTATGTTGTATAAAATGGAAAATCTCTTGGGAGAGATCTGAAGGTTTAATTGAAGAATCTACATCTGAAAGTGTAATAGCTCTTTCAATTTCATTCTCCAACTGTCTAATATTTCCAGGCCAACTATAATTCATAAGATATTTCATAGCTTCTTCAGTAATACCATTAACCTTTTTATCGATCTTCTGACAGTATTTATCAAGGAAATGAACAGCTAAAAGTGGAATATCTGATTTTCTTTCCTGCAAAGAAGGAACATCAACTTTTATAACATTAAGTCTGTAGAATAAATCTAATCTGAATTCACCACTATCTACTCTCTCTTTTAAGGAAACGTTTGTAGCACAAATAACTCGAACATCAACAGTATGAGTTTGAGTAGAACCAACTCTTTTTATTTCACCTTCTTGCAAAAATCTCAATAATTTTACCTGAGTAGAAAGGCTAATATCTGCAATCTCATCCAGGAAAAACGTTCCTCCATCAGCTACTTCAAAAAGCCCTTTTTTATCGTGTGTTGCTCCTGTAAAAGATCCTTTTACATGTCCGAATAATTCACTTTCCAATAAAGTTTCTGGTAGTGCACCACAATATTGAGCTACAAATTTTTTGTTATGTCTATTACTGTTATAATGAATGGCTCTGGCAATAAGTTCCTTCCCTGTTCCACTTGGTCCTTCCAGAAGAATGGAGGTTGGAGTATTCTTTATTTTTTCGATCATGCGGAAGATTTCTTGAATTTTCTTGCTTTTCCCAATTATATTGGCGAATGTACTAGATGATGCCAATTCTTCACGGATAATTTCATGAGATTTCTGTAAATTCTCATATGAAATATTTTCGACTATTACAACAATTTGATTACACAATGCGCTTATAAGATTAAACATTCTTTCTGTAAAATAATGCGATCCATGCTTTGTAAAAAGACATACGATACCCTTTTTATCATTTCTTATTATAAGAGGGATTAAAATAATATTATTATATTCCGGTGCGAAGTGCGGTTGTTTATAATTCTGGCTTAATCCATCAATAAAGGTTTCATTAATCAAGTTCATAAGTTTTGTAAGATCCTCATCTCCTGTTGTCATTCCTTTTAAGATAACATATTCCCATGAATCTTTTACCATTTTATTATTATAAAGCGTAAATATCCCGCCTTCTGCATCTGCAAAATCTACTAATCTATCTAAAGCTACATTTATTACTGAGTCAAAATCAGTAATATCATTAAGTTCTTGTGTTATTTCATAAAACTTACTCAGTAGAGTTCTCTGAAATTTAGATTCTTTAAGTTCGATAGAATATTTTTTAGTAAGTTTCTTAATGAGTATCTCATTTCTTTCCAAAATTTTAATAGCGCCTAACCCTTTGATTAACTTAATATTATCATTCAATATCTGTAACGCCTGTTCCCAATCTTTTTCTTCAAGAAGTAAGGTGGCAAAATCATAATTAGCCTTAGCTAGTTCTATATTACTATTAGATTTAACAAAATATTCAATTGCATCTCTAAGTAAATCAAGAGCTTTTTTTCGATTATTTTTCTCTAATATTGAACGCAGATAAGAACATTTTCCTAGAGAAGAATCTTTTTCAATCTCTTCAGCAAGTTTCTGTGCAGAATCCAAATAATAATTTGCACTTTCATAATTTCTGGTTTCGATGAAATATGAAGCCTGATTCAAAGCACCTTCGATCATTTCGTTTTTAGCACTCAAACTTTTGAAAAAATCGTAACTTTCTACCAAATATGCATAAGCTTCTTTGAACTTATGAAGTGAGGTTAATACACTTCCCAAATTACCATATAATTCTGCTTTCATATACTCATCGGTAATTCCCGGTAACAAATCTTTGCTTTTTGAATAATAATCGTGTGCCAAATTAAATTCTCCACGCTTTTCATAAAGTTCACCAATGTTATTATAAGACCTAATCAACCCTTCTGAAAAATTGGAATCTTTAGATTTATTGATAGCTTGTTCATAATGATTAATAGCTTTTTGGAAGTTGCCAGATTTAAAGAAAAGTGCACCCAAATTATTTAGGGCAGCAATAACATTCTTGTACATTTTGAATTCTACAGATATTTCTAATGATTTATTATATGCTTCTTCGGCTTTCTCATATTTACCATTATCCATATAAGATACACCTATATTAATATAGACATTGGGGATTTGATCTCTATCGTTTAATAGTAATTGAATACGAAGAGCTTCATTCATACAATTTAGTGATTTTTTATAATCACTTTTATCTTCATAAAGACTTCCAAGATTACTTTCGCATATTGAAATCCCGTTTAAATTAAATCTCTCTTTCTCAGACTTCAGACTTTTTTGATAAAGCATCTCAGCTTTTTTTGTTTCACCTTGATGGTAAGATAGAACACCTAGATTATTGTAAATTGCGGCTAGACCTTCAATATTCCTGATTTTTAAATACAGTTTTTCAGCTTCTTCAAATTCATTTTCCGCTTTTTTCCAATCATCTGTATCATAGGCAATTCTACCTTTTAATTTTCTCAGATCGGCTTTAATTTTAAACCTGCTTTTAGTATCTTTGATCTGATCTGACGTATACATAGCTGTTTCTATTAATTCTATAACTTCATCAATTTTTTCCAAGTCTCGCAAAATATCAGCTTTCAATAAGCTAGTTTTCAAGATCAATTCAATGTCATCAGAATCTGAAGTATATTTTTTTAGTATTTCCAATGCAAATGCAGACGAGTTCATCTCATAAAGTGTTTCAGCAAGATCAAATACAATTTCACCTAAAGGCAGTAAATTTTCCACTGCAAGCTTTAGAGCTTTCCTGAAATGTTCAGACGCAATATCCAGTTTCCCTTGTGCTCTATTTGCTCTTCCCAAATTTAGCAGAATATCTATTTTCTTATCGGGCTTAGAAATTTGATTGAGATACAATTCATAAACTTTTATTAAAGATTGGTAATCGTTCAATATTGAAAAAGAGGATATGCTCTCTTCAAAAAAATTATCAGAGGCATTCCCAAAAATAATACTGATATCTTTCCGGAATTCCGGTTCGATAAAATTCAAAATAGTTGCTGAATATTCCCTTCGCTCTTTATCCTGTAAATTATTGAAGTAATTTTGTGAGAATGTTAATTTTTTTATATAATATTTGCCATCACACTCCATAACTAATCTAGTTTTAAATAGTACCTTCAAGTCTTTTATTACTGAAGTTAATTTACCAACTTCCATAATTCTCTTTTCTGAAGCATCAGTATCCAGTAGGAAAATAGTAAAAAGCAATTTCCTCTGTTTTGTGTTAAGTTCTGTAATGTGTTGAGAAGAAATTGTCTCCAGATCAATCTTCTTTTTTAGAAAAGAGTCAAAATCAAATGTTTTGTTTTTGGAAAGTAAGTTATTAATTATATAATCTATAATGGATAGATTGCCGCCAGAAATATTATGGATGATCTCGCTTTCCGAAATTATAGAATCACTTTTTTTAGGAATAACCTCTAGCAAAATATTTGTGATCTGTTCTTTTCCGGGTATTTCAATTTCTATTTTTTTTGAAAATGGAAAAGTATCCTTCATTGTAAAAATAACAAACTGGATATTTTGTTTTGTTGCATATTGAATTATGTATTTAATAAAATCCCTTGTATATTCATCCAAAAAACAATTCTCATAAATTATTATTTTTTTTGATTTTAATAATTTTTTCTTATTTAAATGTTCTGTAATAAAATAAAAAAGGTCATACTTGTTTTTAAAGTTATATTTTTTAGATTTATCAATAATCTCAAAATATTCGTTATCATTTATGCTGACAATAAGTTGTAATATCTGTTTAAAATGATTATATTGGAATAAGCGAGGAAAATAAAGTTCAAAATGGATTTTATCATTACTCATCATCTGAATTAGATTACGGAGAATAAAGGATTTACCCGAACCTGTTCCTCCGATTATCTCTATGATCTTACTACTCTCTAATTCAAGAGAATTAATAATATTTTTGATGAGTGTGTTATCATTTGTTACAAATTTGCCTATTACTTTATCGAGTTTCTTATCCATAAAAACCTCTTTCGAACATTTGATTCAAATTCAAAAAAGTTTTAAAGAATAATTTGTCAACAATGTTTTTCTTTGTGTAAAGTATATTTACAGTTGGAACTATATATCAAAGGTTTTTAGCTTATTGCGTTATGTAAAGAATCTAATATTTTCTTTGCAGTAATGGATTTCATGCAATTAAAATGTTTTCTAGGGCACATGTTCCCTCCATGAAGGGAACATGGCTGGCATGGTAGATCAGCCAAAATAAGTACTGCATTCTTATTCATAGGAGCAAATCCCAATTTCGGGTGAGTTGCTCCAAAAATAGCAATTTGTGGTTTTTCTAATGCTGCAGCAATGTGCATCGGTCCACTATCATTTGTGATTACTATATCCATCTCATTTATTGCTTTTGCAAGCTGTTGTAGATCTAACTTCCCGCTCATGTCAATTAGATTGGTTTTTGTTAAGGAATTCAACTCCTCTGCCAAATCAATTTCTGCTTTTGAACCAAAAACTATAAAGTTGCAATGCCACTCAGACGGTACTAAATCGATGAATTCAGCTAACTGCTCAACGGGATATTGTTTTGTTTTATGGAGTGCTCCAGGAAAAATCCCTATATTCTTTACTTTATCTGAGATCCTGAATATCTCAGGCATTGAAATGTTCTTTACGGGAAATAATTTAGGAGCAGATATTTTTGTTGTTAATCCAATTTTTTTTAGTGCACCAAAATACAAGCCAACTGTAGATAGAATTGTTTTATTTGTTCTTTGATTTACAATTTGTCGACGCAAAAAATGTTCTTTATTATATGTAACTGTTTGTTTTGCATTAATAAAACTTTTTATAATGAATGTATTAAGTTTAGAATGAAAATCAATTGCAATATCAAATTTAATAGTTCTGAGATTTTTAAGAAGAGAATATTTATTTTCCCAATAATGTATTTCATCAACGCAATTAAACATTTTCACGATTGGTGCATATACTCTTTTTGTAAGATATTGTATTTGTGCATCGGGAAATTCGCTACGCAAAGCCTGTACTACGGATTGAGTAAGAACAATATCTCCCAGTGAACTAAGACGAATAACTAATATATTTTTCATTTGTTTGAAGCAGGATTTTCAGGATTAATCCAGCTTCAGATCTCTAATTATTTCTGGAATCTTGTTGATAACTTCATTAATTTTATTAGCGTTCTTTCCACCCGCCATTGCCATATCTGGTCTACCACCACCCTTTCCACCAACCAGTTCAGCAACTTTTCCGACGATCTTTCCAGCATGATATTTGTTTGTAAGATCTTTTGTTACAATAGCAAGAATAGAAACTTTTTCATCAATTTCAGCAAAGAGAATACCAATTCCAGATTTTAGTTTATCCCGAAGTTGATCACCAATCTGACGCATCATTTCGGGATTCTGGATATTAATCTTAGCAATAACTACTTTAGTTCCATCAATATCTATTGCTTTTTGAATAAGTTGATCTATAGTATTTCCGGCAGATTTTACACGAATAGTTTTTAATTGAATGTGTAAATTTTTGTTCTCACGGATCATTTTATTGATCTTCTCAAGAACTGAAGCAGATGGTGTATTCAACTGACGTCCAATTTCATCAATTTCATCTTCAAGTATCTTAACATATTTTTCAGCTTTCACACCTGTAATCCCTTCAATT
>JAVCCF010000081.1 GCA_030765625.1 Candidatus Tenebribacter burtonii | reverse complement strand
GAGCTTGTCGAAGGACGAGAAGAAACAAAATATAGCGTTACCTGGGATGGAACTGATGATAATAACAATCCTGTCTCCTCTGGGATTTATATGTATCAATTGAAAGTAGATGGTAAAGCGATTGCCACTAAGAAGTGCATATTGTTGAAGTAAATTTTGTTAGTCTCCCTTCGACTTGTCGCGGCGGAGTACAACGAAGACGGAAACGGAGAATTAAAGAGGGTTTATTAACTCAACTAAAAAATATTTCTTGAGATTCTTACTAAGAACAACGTGAAAACAATCTCAAAATGATAATGTAGGGTCAATTCCCCGAATTGACCGATAAGTAATATGAAAAGGTTTTCGGACGATTATGGGTAATTGTCCCTACAGCAAGTTGAACTTGCGAACTAAATTGTGTTGATAAGTTCAACTTATCAACAAGAAAGTGCGTAGAGTGACAAAAAAATGAATCGTCATCCTGACGAATCTTTCACGTTGTTCTCTTAAGGAAGGATAGATAATAAATAATTGGTATTTTCTGACTCTTCGTTAAGTGTTTCAGCGAGAATAATCCTCAGAGTGACGGAACATTGTTTCATTATTAAAAAAAACTTGCCTATAATATCTCAAAATTAAAGTTAACATGAAAATAAAAACATTGGAGGTTGTGAGATGAGAGTTCACAATTTTAGTGCAGGACCAGCTGTTTTACCGGAAGAAGTATTAAAAGGTATTCAGAAGAATTTATTGGATTATAAAGGTAATGGACTATCAGTTTTAGAGATGAGTCACCGATCAAAAGAGTATATGGAGATCATTGAAGGCGCAAGTGCCAGATTGCTCAAATTAATGGGATTAGATGATGAGTACATTGCGATGTTCCTACAAGGTGGAGCAAGTACCCAATTCTATATGATCCCGCTCAATTTCTGTGCTGATGATGAAGTTGCAAACTACATTAATACAGGTGCATGGAGTTCAAAAGCAATTAAAGAAGTAAAAATATTAGGAAAGAAATTACACATTGCTGCTTCATCTGAAGACAAAGATTTTACATACATTCCTAAAGAATGGAAACTTTCTGAAAATCCTGCTTATCTTCATATAACAACTAATAACACAATTCGTGGAACAGAATGGAAGATAGACCCGGACGTTCCTGCCGGCGTTCCATTAATTGCGGATATGTCTTCTAATTTCTTGAGTAAACCACTTGATTTCAGCAAATATGATCTCATTTATGGTGGAGCTCAAAAAAATATCGGACCAGCCGGAGCTACATTTGTTGTTATTAAAAAATCAATGTTGGAGAAGGTTAATCCCGGTCTTTCCACAATGATGGATTACAACACTCATGCCAGCAAAGGATCTATGTTCAATACACCACCTACATTTTCTATTTACGTTATTGGTGAAGTTCTAAAATGGATTGAAGGAAACGGTGGCTTAGAAGGAATGCAGAAGATCAACGAAGAAAAAGCTGCATATATTTATGATGTTATCGATAATTCTGATTACTATAGAGGAACCGTAGTTAAAGAAGATCGATCATTTATGAATATCCCTTTCCGTCTTCCAACCGAAGAATTGGAAAAGAAATTCATCGCAGAATCTACTGCTAATAAAATGTTGAATTTGAAAGGACATAGAAGTGTTGGCGGCTGCCGAGCTTCAGTTTATAATTCACTACCAATGGAATCAGCCAAAGTTCTTGCAAAATTTATGCTCGATTTCGAGAAAGCAAATAAATAGTACGAAATAAATTATATCATGCGGGTTTTCCAGTAAATATAGGGAATCCCGCATTTACTTATGAAAAATGAAATAATTTCCGAAGAACAACATAAACTAGATCTTTCTAATCTTAGATTGATCCATCTTGCATTTTTTACAGCTTTTGCTATAACGATTTATGTGGTGGAAAGTTTCATACCAAAACCTTTCCCATTCATGAAATTAGGTTTAGCAAACATAGTCGTGCTTCTGTTGCTGGTTTCCGGTAATGTGCACTATGCACTTATTGTAATAATTGGAAAAACAATTGCAGGTGGATTTTTTAGTGGTTTATTCTTAAGTCCCACAACTTTGCTTTCTATTAGTGGAAGTTTATGCTCGTTTGGGATTATGATGCTATTCATTAAGAGCAAGATTCGTTTTAGTATGATAGGAATAAGCATATTGGGTGCAATATCACATAACTTAGCTCAAATAGTGATTATTCGATTGATTCTCATAAAAGAAAATACAATATTTTATTTGACGCCACTTCTTATTTTTATGGGAATAGTTACAGGAATTATTATAGGTTATATAGCAAAATTATTTATGGATAGGATAAATGAAGATAAATAAAAAAGAAGTGATGAAGTTCTTGTTCATTTTTATATTGATAATTGTTTTTTTTATGGGAATAGGGTTCGGTATATTCCGATATTACAGTAGAGAGCTTCCACCTCTTTCTGAGTTGCAAAGTTATGAGATGAAAGTTGGTTCCGAAGTTTATGATCGTAATGACAATCTAATTCACATATTTTATGTAGAAAAAAGGCAACTAACACAATTAAAAGAGTTACCCGATTATCTTACTAAAGGTATGTTAGCAGTTGAAGATAAAGATTTCTTTAAACATTGGGGTATGGACCAGTTAGGACTTATACGCGCAATTATTATCGATATTAGTAAAGGAAATTTTTCTCAAGGAGCTAGTACAATAACGCAGCAGCTAGCTCGTAATATGTTCCTATCACTTGATAAACAATTACCTCGAAAGATCAAGGAACTCATACTTGCAATACGCATTGAAAAGAATTTTTCAAAAGATGAGATATTGGAAATGTACTTTAATAAATCTCCTTTCGGTCCCGGATTATATGGCATTGAGGTAGGATCTAAGAAGTATTTTGGCAAAGATGCAAAAGATCTTTCTATTCCGGAAGCAGCACTTTTAATTGGTATGCCGCAACTTCCCAGTGCCTACTATCCTTTCCGTCATCCAGAACGGGCAATACGTAGAAGAGATATTGTTCTTAAACGTATGTTTGAAGAAAAGGTAATTACTGAGGAAGAATACATATTAGCTATTGAAACCGAATTGGAATTATTTGAACCAACTGGAGATTTTGGTGCGAAAGATTATTTTATAGAGTTTATTCGCAGAAGGCTTGAACGTGAATTTGGTACAACTCAGCTTTTTACAGGTGGAATAAAAATTTATACAACCTTAGATATGGAACTTCAGGAATATGCTGATTCCGTATTGAATATGAATTTACGGAAATTTGAGATTAAGAATGATTATGAATTTAAATATGATGATTTCCCGGCTGATACAATAAACATTGTTACACCTTATGTCCAAGGAGGTGTATTCTCAATAGAGCCTGAAACAGGTTATGTACGAGTAATGATTGGTGGAAGGAATTATAATCATAGTAAACTAAACAGGATGATGCAATCCATCCGGCAGCCAGGTTCTTCCTTTAAGCCTATTTTATATTCTACTGCAATTGTTAATGGTTATACTCCAGCTACAATAATTGAGGATGAACCGTTCTCCTTTATTCAGAATGACACACTTTTCTGGAGTCCCAAAAACTACTCAAACAGGAATTTTGATTATACTCGTTTACGTACAGGACTTAAGAAATCCAGAAATATTTATGCAGCTAAAACAATATTCGATATTGGTCCCAGGAAGGTTATGGAATTTGCCGAACGATTTGGAATTACAACTCCGGTTTACCCGTTCTATACTCTTGCAGTTGGCAGTATGGAAGTTAAACCTTTTGAGTTGATAACTGCATACACAACATTCCCAAATGGTGGAGAACGGATAAAACCAATATACATCAGACGTATTGAAGATAAATATGGAAAGATATTAAAATCGAATGAACCGGAAAAGATCAGAGTAATCAATGAAAAGGCAGCTTATATTATGGCTAACTTGATGCAATCGGTTTGTGAAGATGGAACTGGTGTGGGAATTCGCTGGCAATCTGGTTATGAAACACTTGGTTCGATAAGCTATAAATGGAATGCAGCCGGAAAAACAGGAACGACAGATGACTTTAGGGATGCATGGTTTATTGGATATAATAAGAAATTTGTTACTGGTATCTGGGTAGGTTTTGATGATAATTCCAGTTTAGGTAAGGGTCAATCTGGTGCAACTGCTGCTCTTCCTTCATGGCCTTATATTATGAAGAAAGCAGTTTATCTGGATTCTCCAAAAAACAGCAAAGGTAATCCAATTGTAAACGGAGATGAATTGCAATTTAAAAAACCTGATGGCATTATTACTGTGGAAATTTCTAAAGAAACAGGATTGCTCCCCAAAAATGATTATGAGGAAACAATGCAGGAAATTTTTATTGCTGGAACAGAACCAACACCTCTCAGTGACAGCTTGAATTACAATTTTTATCCGACATTATATCGTGAGCATGATATGGATTCACTGGTTATAGATCTGGGTGGGGTAGCTTATGTTTGGCCGGATTCCATCATTTTAGAACCTACTTACCCGGATACTGCAAGACCTGATTATATGGAAATGGCACCAAGGCATGAACCCGATCCGATTGACTTAAGAGGTGCATTGATCTTGAAACATAAAAAAATTGTGGAAAGACCTGACAGTCTGTTGTGGAAAGGACCTAACTGGCTAAACCCGGTTCAGGATTCTCTTGATACATTAGATGAACTTATTGAATCACTGATGAAGAGGGATAGGTGATCTTTCAAATTATTTATGCAGCAACATTTATATTTCTACTGATATATTTGTTTTACCTGCGTTTATTTTATGTTGGATTAAAGAATAGGAATGTAAATTTTGTAAATTCTAAACCTATTGTTTCAGTAGTTGTTGCTGCAAGAAATGAAGAACAGAATATTGCCCATTTACTTACTGCATTAGTAAATCAAACATATCCTTTAGACCTATTTCAGATCATCATAGCTAATGACGATTCTACCGATGAGACAGCATCGATCGTAGATCAATTTTCCCAAAAATGGGATATTATTAAATTAGTAAATGTAATTGGAAGAGAAAAAGTAATTTCCCCAAAAAAGAATGCTCTTTCTCAAGCAATAGAAATTGCAGAGGGAGAAATAATACTTTCAACAGATGCCGATTGTCTGGTAGGAAAATACTGGATAGAATCAATGGTTGCATGTTTTGATAAAAACGAAATGGTAATTGGTTTTTCTCGTACCATATTAGCAGATTGGGCAAAAACCAGTTTTATTAAGAAATTTGAACATTTCGATTTTTTAGCGATGCTTTATGCAGCAGCTGGTGCAATTTCTTCAGGTAAATATTTTTCCTGTTCAGGACAGAACATTGCCTATAAAAAAGAATCTTTTATAAAAGTTGGTGGTTTTAAAAAGATCAAACATCTCATTTCAGGTGATGATGTAAATCTCATGCAGTTATTTCGTAAAAGTGGGATGAAAGTGAATTTTGCTTTTACTGATCATAGTTATGTATACACTCAACCTATTAAAGATCTTAAAAAATTATTGAGCCAGCGAAGTAGATGGACTTCCAATATGAAATGGCAAATCGTGCTAAACCCTGAGTTCTTTGTTTACCTATTGAGTGTATTTTTCATTACATTTCTGCCTGTTGTAATTTTATTTTATTTTTGGCAATTAGGAATTGGAATCCTTCTTATAAGGATGATTCTTGAACTTATTTTCCTTAAATACGGTTATGAAGTTTTTGGTGAAAATAAAAAAAAGTTGATGTTTTATCCTATATGGTTTATTATGCAACCGTTATACATCATAGCAATTGCGGTAATGGGCGGATTAAATATGTTTTCGTGGAAGAAGTAATTGAGTTTTGCAAATAGAGTGTTCTGTCATCCTGATGAATCTTATATGTTGTTCTTAGAAAGATCTCCGCTTATAATGAGATTCTTCGTTAGAAATTACTTCGAAGATTTCTTAAGAAAAACAGCATTTCATATTTTGCAGAACACATGAAAAGTAATAAACTGGAGGTTATTATGACTTTATTCAAAAAAGTACTATTTGCTGTTTTATTTATTTCGATTTTATCAGTACTTTATGCCCAAGAAGATTACAAAACTTGGAAGTCGAAACAGAAGACAGAAATGAAAAAATACATTGATGAACAAGATGAGGCTTTTGCAAATTTTTTAGAAAAAAACTGGGAACAATTTGAAATGTTCAAAGCTAATGTAAAAGATACAACACCAAAACCTGTTACTATTCCAGAAGTAGAACCAGAAAAAATCGAAGAAAATGAATTAACAAATAAGATAAAAGAAATAAAAGTTCCTCCTAAAATGCAGATTGAAGAAAAAGAGCAAAAGGAATGCTTAGTAACAGTTGAGATGACTGATGATCCACGAATAAACATAAACTATCTAGGTTTGCCACTTGAATTTAATTATCAACAAAATATTGATATTCAATTGCAAAGCCCGATAAATGAAAAAAGTATTGCCGATTTTTGGTATTCTATTAGCAATATTGATCACACTACTTTCTTTGCTCAAACAAGTGATTATAGAGAGCAGCTCAGGTTAAACGACTGGGGATATTGCTTGCTTCTTAATGAAATTACAAACGAAGTTTCAGGTGGCTCACAGAATCTATCCAGACTTCTATTGTGGTTTATGCTCACAAAATCCGGTTATGAGGCTAAAGTTGGATTTGCGGAAGATAATGTATATTTGCTGCTACCCTGCAAAAATACGATTTATGGTGTGTCTTATGTTGTTATTGATGACAAAAGATTTTATACATTATCATTCGATAATAAAGAACAACTTAACATTTCAATTAATACTTACGCTGGGAAATATCCCAATGCTGATGATCTGATTGATTTAAGTATCAAAGAACCTCCGAAAATTAAAGGTACTTTAATTGAAAAAGAATTAAAATTCAAATATGAAGATCAGGAGTATACTATTCCTGTAACTTATAATCAAACAACAGCAGAATATTTTAAGAATTACCCGCAGACCGATCTGGAAGTTTATTTTAAGGCTCCACTTTCTGACGAAGCAACTTATTCACTTACTGTTGGATTGAAACCCATTTTAGAGGGAAGAACTGAAGCAGATGCAGCAAATGTGCTTTTGCGGTTTGTTCAAATTGCTTTCCAATATAAAACAGATGGTGAACAATTCGGCGGCGAGAAGAGTTTATTCTCCGATGAGACACTGTTTTATCCTTATTCAGATTGTGAGGATAGATCAATCATTTTTGCTTACTTGATAAGTAATATCTTAAATCTTAATGTAATTGGACTGGATTATCCCGGACACATTTCAACAGCAGTTCATTTTCAAAATGATTTAGTAGGAGATAAAGTTCTGTATAATTCAACTAATTTTGTGGTTTGTGATCCAACGTACATAAATGCTAATGTTGGTATGACAATGCCGAAGTTTAAAGAAGTTCATCCTAAAATAATTGATCTACAAAAATAGATGGGAGAAAAAATGAACTTTGTTATTTTTGATGATGAAAAACGAAGTAATTTCTTTCCGATAACTCTTACTCGTTCTACAGGTGATCTAAGAGTTGGAATTCTCAAATTGAGACAAAGAATAATAAGTTATTTAGATTTATCTGAAACTAATGTTGTAATTTCATCAGATCTGGAAGCTGTTTATAAAGAAAGACACAAAACTTGGAAGATAAATGAAGTTAAAGATGAAGAGACTTTATTTGTTAATAGTCGAATTAAAATAGAAAAAAACTCCAAAAAAGCGATCTTAAATTTACAAAAAAATGAGTGTTTAGTAAAAGATGAGATAATTCTTGCTGCAAGGTGTATACCGAAAAAAAATAAGATTACATCAGAAAATTTGAATAATCTGTTTTCCGATTTGAAAAGGATTAAAAATTCAGATATAAACTGCTGGGAATATTTATGGGATTTTATCGGAGAGAATGCAGAATACATAAAGCGAGATTTTAATGATGTATTCTATGATAAAGATAACTATTTTGAAACAGAATTGGGAACAACAGTGATAAATCCGTATAATGTGTGGATAGGTGATGGAACGGTAATGAAACCGGGTGTTGTGATCGATGCGACAGAAGGACCTGTTGTTATTGATGAGAATGTAACTATAATGTCGAATGCTGTAATTATTGGTCCTGCCTATATTGGCAAAGGTTCAACAATAAAGGTTGGTGCAAAGATCTATGAAGGAACATCAATCGGACCAGTTTGTAAAATCGGTGGTGAAGTTGAAGAGACAATATTTCAAGGATATACCAATAAACAACACGATGGTTTTTTAGGACACAGTTATCTTGGTGAGTGGATAAACCTGGGGGCAGATACAAATAATAGCGATCTAAAAAATAATTATGGTTCAGTTTCAATTTACTTTTATCCCCAAACGAAAAAGATTAATTCCAAGTGTAATTTCTTGGGAGCAATTATCGGAGATCATTCTAAAACGGGTATTAATTCAACAATAAACACGGGAACTGTAATAGGAATAGGTTGTAGTTTATTTGGCGCAGATTTATTGAAAAACCATATTCCCAGTTTCAATATTGGAACTGGATCAAAAATAGTTGAGTACTTATTGGAAGAGTTCTTAGAAACTGCAGTTCTTGTAAAAAAACGAAGAAATTTGAAGTTCTCTGAATCAGAGAAAGAACTTTACAGTAAAATCCATAAACAAGTTTCTTGATTCTTATCTTAAGTAAAATAGATTGATGGTAATGGAGCTATAATGCAAGAATATATAAAAGTAGTTTTTCGAACAGGAAGAGAAGGCTACTATTTAAATAATAAAGAATACAAAATTGAACCTGATATTGATGTGATTGTAAAAGTTGAACGTGGTGAGGATATTGGAAAGATCGTAAACTGTGCTGTATGCTCTGAGCAAATATCCAATAAAATTGATGAGAATGAAGTAACTTCTATTAAGCGTATTGCAACGGAAGCAGATACTAAACAACTGGATATTGTAAAAAAGAAAGAACTGGAAACTAAAAAAAAATTCATAGAAATGTTAAAAACGCAACCTTTCACAATGAAACTTTTGCAGACAGTATATCAGCTGGATGGAAATAAGCTTACCTTTTTCTTCTCTGCTGACGGTAGGATCGATTTCCGTGATTTTGTAAGAGAGCTAGCATCCGAGTTCAAGACCAGAATTGAATTACATCAAACATCAGGTAGAGAAGATGCCCGAAGATTAGGTGGACTTGGAATGTGTGGAAAGACATACTGTTGTGTAACTTTCTTAAGAAAATTCAATCAAGTTACTATTCAAATGGCTAAAGATCAAAATTTATTAAGTAACCTCTCCAAATTATCAGGTCCTTGCGGTAGATTGCTCTGTTGTTTGCATTACGAGGAAGATTTTTATCTAAAAAAATCAGAAGAATTTCCCGAACTGGGTCAGATTGTTAAATTTAAAGAACAGAAAATGTACGTGGAAAAGAATGATTATTATAATAATCGTATAAATTTAATTGGTGATGATCATGAACGCTTCGTTGTTACTTTGGAAGAGTTCCAAAAAATAGTAAAACAACAAAATGATAAAAAATATTCTTGATCTATTACCCGAAGAATTAATTCAGCAGCTGTTAAATATAGGTGAGAAAAAATATAGAGCAAACCAGATATTAAATTGGATTTACAATAAACATACAACTGATTTCAATGAGATGACTTCTCTTTCTGAAACACTCAGAATTAAGCTTAATAGCTTACTGAAGATTACAATTCCAACTATTATTACAAAATCCAGTTCTAGTGACGGAACTACAAAATATCTACTTTCTCTACACGATAAAAGTAATATCGAAATGGTTATTATTCCTAATAAAAAAAAAATACACTATGTATCTCCTCGCAAGTTGGATGTGCCAGAAAGTGTGCATTTTGTGCTACTGCAAAACTTGGTTTAAAACGTAATCTGGAAACTTATGAGATCACTTCCCAAGTATTTCTGGCAATAAAAGAACTAGGTGAAGAAAAACTTACAAATATAGTTTTTATGGGAATGGGCGAGCCACTGGATAATTTTGATAATGTTATTAAGGCAATTCGTATTTTGCAGCATGATCTTTGTTTTAATTTCAGTCCTAGAAGGATTACAGTTTCTACTTCCGGTGTAATTCCACAAATTTCAAAACTCGCAGAAGCTGGATTGAAACTTAAGTTAGCAGTTTCACTAAATTCAGCAATTCAATCCAAAAGAGAAACATTAATGCCGATAAGTAAGATTTTTCCATTATCTGAATTAAAAAAAACCTTGATAGATTTTAGAAAAAAAACACCTTACCGTATAACGTTCGAGTATGTAATGATAAAAGATTTTAATATCGGGAAGGAAGACGTGAAAGCGCTATTAAAATATCTGGGTGATATTTCATGTAAACTAAATGTAATAAAATGGAATAAAGTAGATGATCTACCCTTCGAAACACCAACAACTTGGGAGATCGAGAAGTTTATCAATTCAATGAATGTTCTAAGTTCTGCGGTTACTTATAGAAAAAGCAGAGGAACTGATATTGATGCAGCATGTGGTCAATTAGCTGCGAATTATTGATATGAATAAAAAAGGCTCACGGATATACGCAGATGAACAAGGTACTTATGTCATCCTGAGATTATCGAAGGATGAAGAGTTAATTGTAATTTAAGCAGGTTCATTTTTGTAGATTGAACCGCAAAGTTTCGGGCGCATCAATATGATACGTCCAGCATGTGAGAAGGAGTTATTATGAAAGAGTATACCAAAGAACAGATTGCAAAGATGATCGATCATACCGAACTGAAATCAAGTTCAGGACAAGGGAAGATAAAAAATCTTTGCGACGAAGCAAAGATGTTTGGTTTCATCTCGGTTTGTGTGAATCCTCATTATGTTGAATATGCCTACGAGCAGCTGAAAGATTCTGATGTTATAGTTTGCTCGGTAATTGGATTTCCTTTGGGAATGAGTACGACTGAGATAAAAGCTGCGGAAGCTAAAAAAGCTGTTTTGCAAGGAGCTGAAGAAATCGATATGGTGATCAACGTTGGCGCACTCCGAGATAAGAATTATGACTTTGTTCTGGCAGATATTCGAAAAGTTGCGCAAGCAAGTGCTCCGGCTCATCTCAAAGTTATTCTGGAAACTTGTTATTTAACAGATGAAGAAATCGTGAAAGCCTGCCAGCTTAGCGTGAAAGCAGGTGCTCATTTTGTAAAAACCTCAACAGGATTTGGTGCTTTTGGTGCTTTCGAGGATCATATAAAACTCATGCGGGAAACTGTGGGACCGGATATTGGTGTGAAAGCATCAGGTGGAATTAACAATTTGAAAGATGCAATTCGCATGATCGAAGCAGGTGCAAGTCGATTGGGAACTAGTGCTGGTGTTTCCATCTTAGAAGGAACTCCGATGTTGAAATTTGCACCTAAAGCCTGGCTGGAACCGGAAATTCCCTGTCATATCTGTCCGGTACGCTTTGCCAATATGAGCAAGCTTCCCAAAGGTGTTTACGCTTACTACAAAAAGAGATGTTTGAATTGTCCGCACCGTGATAAATATAATAAGTTTTACGACTAAGAGGAGGACAAGATGACTAAATTGAATTCAAATGAAATATATGGCTGGATGAATAAAATATTGAAAATTGATGTTTCCAACGGAAAGCAGGAAATTGTAGAGATCAATGATGATCTTAGAAGAAAGTATCTGGGTGGACGCGGATTGGGAGTGAAACTTTACACGGATATGTGTTCTGCTGATATCGATCCTTTCTCTTCTGAAAATGCTATAATATTCTTAACTGGTCCTTTAACTGGGCTAATTCCCACAGCTGGAAGATATCAGGTTATTTCACGTTCTCCCCAAACAGGTACGATCTGTGATGCCAGCTCCGGAGGTGTGTTTGGAAATGTTCTTAAGAAAACAGGAATTGATGGAATCGTCATAATTGGTAAAGCAGAAAAGCCGATTTATCTTTTGATAACTGATGATAAGATAGAAATAAAAGATGCATCTCAGTTATGGGGAAAGAATACTCATGAAACACGCGATGCTTTAACAGATAAATATCCAAAAGCTTCAGTCGCCAGCATTGGACCAGCCGGAGAGAATCAGGTTTTATATTCTGCAATTATGAATGATAAAGATCGGGCAGCCGCACGTGGCGGAATGGGTGCAGTGATGGGCTCAAAAAATCTGAAAGCAATAGTTGCTTTGGGAACAAAGGATATTCCTGTTGCAGATCCGGAAGGTTTGAAATTACTACTTACCAAATTAAGCAGATTGATCGACAAAAATCCTGTAACTGGGAAATCGCTTAACCTGCTGGGAACTTCTGTTTTGATGAATGTGATCAATGCACATGGAATGTTGCCGACAGAAAATTTCCAACGTGGTGTGTTCAATGATGCCGAAGGAATCAGCGGTGAGAAGATCACGGAAGTTTTACTGCAAAAAAGAAGTGCCTGTTTCCATTGTCCGATAGCATGCGGTAGAACTACCAAAACTGAAAACAAGTCTGGTGAAGGTCCTGAATATGAATCAGTCTGGGCATTTGGTGCACAATTGGGTATCAATGATCTGACCAAAATTACAGAAGCGAATTATCTTTGTAACGAACTTGGTTTGGATACGATTACAACTGGAAATACGATCGGTTGTGCTATGGAATTGTATGAGAAAGGTGCTTTCCCGCATGAATTGAAATGGGGTGATGCAAAAATTCTGGAAAAACTTGTAGAAGATATTGCCTACAAACGTGGAATTGGAGAAGAACTGGCTTTAGGTTCCAAACGCCTGGCAGAGAAGTATGGACGTCCGGAACTTGCCATGCAGGTAAAAGGACTGGAACTTCCAGCCTATGATCCGCGTGGTGTACAGGGACAAGCTCTCAGTTATGCAACTTCAAATCGTGGTGGTTGTCATATGCGAGCTTACGTTATTGCACCAGAAATTCTGGGATCACCCATGAATATTGATAGATATTCATCTGATGGAAAAGCAGAGATCGTAGCCTTACTTCAGGATATTTCAGCAGTAGTAGATAGCACTGTGTTATGTCGCTTCCTACAATTTGCCATGAGTATTTCCACATTCGCTGAAATGATTGAAGTTGTAACGGGTATCAAGTATACGGATGATGAACTGCTGGAAGTTGGAAAACGTATCTATACATTAGAACGAAAATTCAATTCCGAAGCTGGTTTTACTAGGAAAGATGATATGCTTCCTCCTAGATTTATGGAAGAAGAATTAATTGAAGGCTCTTCCCGAAATCGGGTTGTGCATCTGGACAAAATGCTGGATGAATATTATGCAGTTCGCGGTTGGGATGAAAACGGAGTTCCAACTGAGGAAACGAAGAAGAAGTTGGGGATATAATAAGACATTGTCATGGTTAGCGGAGTCGAACCATACAGGCTTAGCCCTTCGTCCTTCGATAAACTCAGGATGACACAAGCTCAGGACTAAGCTATATCAAAGGAAAATAAATGAAAGTAACTGTAGCTGGATTCAATATAGATAAAAATTTAATAGATAAATTACCAGAAGATACAATTGCCACACCGGAAACAATATCAGCAGCTTACGCACGCATCAGCCGTGATCCGCGAGATGTACCGGAATTACGAAAAGAAGCCAGAGAGCAGGTGAAAAAGGCGCGTCGTTCCAATAAAGCAATCGTCTTTGGTATGAGTCATCATTCTGTGGCAGAACATGCTTATTTTAATTTTGATATTTTGCAGATTTCTCGTTTGGCTCTAGAAGAATTGGAAGCACGACGTATAGGAGCTGCCTACACCGAAAAATCTCAACGCTACATAACTTTGAAAGGTGACTTTGTAATACCCAAAGAGTTCAGCGATGATGATGAAAAGAAATTTAAAGAATTGATTAAAGCTCAAAATAAATTTTACTTAGATAATCTCGAAAAACTCACAAAATTTCAATTTTATAATAATCCTGAATTAGCTGAACAAGCACGATTAGCTGAAGAAAAAGGCACTTCCGATAAAATGAATCGGGCAAAAAACACTCTAGAAGGATGGGCGAAAGAAGACGCACGTTATGCACTATGTTTGGCGACTCAGGCTCAACTTGGCATGTCTTTCAATGCACGTACACTGGAACATGCCATCCGCAAGATGCGTCATTCCCAATTGGAAGAATGCCGTGAACTTTCTAGAAAGCTATATGATGTAACCAAAGAAATTGCTCCTTCGCTCATCATTCTCACAGATCCGGATGAATTTAAAAAAGCTTTCAAAGTTGAACTAAAAAATGATAATTTCAAATACACTCGTTCTAACATGAAGAAATATGTAAAAGAATTAATCGATAAATATTATGGTGAGTTACATGAAGGTATTCCAGAGATTATCGAAGATGAACATGAAAAAATAATACTGGAATCCAATGTGGATCGTAATATTGCCACTGCAATTATTCACAATAACTCACTGTTATCAATTGAAGATTCTTACCGCATTGCCTGTGTAATTCTGTCGGATGAAGCTAGGGGAAGAAGTTTCTTTGCAGAAGTTCTTAAATATATTTCAGCTTTTGATTCCCTACCGCGTGAATTTGAATTTACCGGGGAATTGAAATATGAGCTGGTTGTAAGTGCCAGCAATTATGCTCAGCTTAAACGTCACCGCTTGATGACGTTGCTATCACAGGGTTATGATCCCAGTTTGGGAATTACAATTCCACCATCAATTAAAGCAATTAATGCTGAAGATGAATTGTTGGAAATTTGCCGTAGAAGCGAAGAACTTTACAGTGAATTTTTACCAAAGTACGGCAAAGCTGCTGAATATTGTTTAATCAATGCCCATCGACGAAGAGTGCTTATTGCAGCTAATCCTCGTGAACTTTATCATTTTTCCCGCTTACGTGAAGATGAACATGCTCAATGGGACATCAAAGAAACTGCCGGAAGAATGATGAAACTTGCAAAAAAAGCTGCACCGCTTTCGTTCATGCTTTCTGGTGGGAAAGATAAATTTGAGAATTTGAGAGAAAAGTAGCTCAAGGATTTGCACGGATGATCATGGATTCTTTTTATTAATTTATCTTAAATCATCAAAAATTAAATATTATTGAGAACCCACTAATCACCAAGATTAATTTAGATATTACCATTATCACATTCTGATTTAAGTGTATCATATCGTCTTCGTATTGTTAGCAGATAACCTTTACGACGTTTCCTCCAGCTCTGTTTTGCCAAAATCGAAATAATTACACCTGTTACAAGCATTGTACCAATAACTGTAAGTAAAGGTTTGGTTAATCGAATATAGCAAATAATCAAACCAGAAAACATGAACCACCATATATACATTGTCAAACGAGCTATCTTCAACCTGTTGCTTAGGTCGTTGAGATACTTCCAGACATCTGGCTTCATAATGTGGATAAATGCTACTTTTTCTGGTATTGAGGGCTTATCATTCTCGCTCGTATGAAAATGTGTAGGATTGAGATAGTCGTATATGAGTCCAAGCAGATAAGACAGTATTAAAGCAGAGAGACTCACAACTGATTTCCATTGCATAAGTAAGTTCCATGGAATAAACTTATATCCTAAGATGGCAATAAACCACAAACAAATGGTAATTGAGAGTTGGATACCAACAACCAAAACTTCTAATATAAATGGTGTAGAAGTCATAATTCCTCCAAAGTCACTTTTCTATCAAGTAACATTATGTGTCTTCTCAGACACAGTTAAATTAACACTTCCAATTTCTTAAAAACATTAATTTTATAACCCCGTTGCCTGCACAAAACTAATACTATTAAATAATATATTTTTTTCCCCTATTGGGGTTGTTTCAAATATTATATAATTACCATTATCAGCTCTCCATAGATACCTCCAGAGTAATTCTGTAGGTAAGGCTTTGTACGTTGTAATTATATTATCTTTAATCAATTCAGCAATTTCGTAATGCATTGTATTTGGTATTTCAGTAGAAACGATAATAACTCTAAAAATACAGTTAGTTTTATTATCAAAAAGTACATATAAGTTAAACCAATGATTATATAGAAGAATTCTTTTGAATAAACATTTATAAATATTGCTTTTGAGTTCAGGATATTCTAGATCACCAACCTTTGGAAAGTCTTTTGTAATGATTGAATCATCATCATAAAGTTCATTTGCTTCATCAATTGACATCCCAAATTTATAATCTCTGAAACCATCAATCTTTTCAATTCCTAAAAGTAATAAACTACTTGAGATAAAAACAACAATTAATAATAACTTCATTTAAACACTCCTATAATAATTTTTTAATCAAATAAATTATGAAATTTATTAGAATGATTATGTCAAATATTTCATTCTCATCTTTCCATCTCCACCTTGAATATCGAAAAATCTGTTAATTCCAAGATGAGTATTTTGTTAAGTAACTTTATTGTCAATTCCTTAAATCTTTTGACAGGAAACATTCATTATCCTCTTTGTATTATATATCTAAGTTATGTGAAAAAGGAGCAGAAGAAATGAATAGAACTATGATCTTTGTTTTAAGCATTATCATCTTAACAAGTTGTTCAACATCGAAAAGTATGGCTGAAGGTAGAAGTAGTGATTCATTTTCGTTTACAGAATTGAATTCTGCAACGGAAGTTTTTGTACCACCACTACAGTTTCTAGAAGCAAGTGATAATACAAGGCTAGCTTATAGAGAATATATACCCGAAAAGATAGATGCAGTACTCATATTTTATCATGGTGGAGGTGCCTACAGCAAGGTTGGATATCAGTTTATCGGGGACGGTTTGAGCAAACGCTACAATTGTCTGGTGGTCACACCGGATATCAGAGGACACGGTGATTCTGGTGGAGCCAGGGGAGATACTCCAAACGTGGAACAGGTCTTTGATGATATTAGTTTATTGATAAATTATATAAGGGAAAAATATCCTGAAAAAAAACTTTTTCTGGGAGGTCATTCTTCCGGCGGTGGATTAGTCTTGAATTACTCAAGTTACAAGAATCACGAAAAAGTAAATGGTTATCTGTTTTTGTCACCACAACTTGGCTTTCGTTCCAATACTGAATTGAAGAATAATCCCAACTCGTTTACCACAGTAAAACAAGACCTTTTTGTAAGCAATGCTATGTCAGGAACTGATGGTAATTCCCAAGCAGTGTTTTTTAATTATTCCAAAGAAATATTGCAAACAACCAAAAATATTGCAGCAATTACCGTTAACATGGCGAATGCTATAACTCCTTCTGCTCCAGTAAATCAGATCAAAAAGCTAGATCTTCCAACAGCAATTTGGATCGGAGAAGAGGACGAATTATTTAACGTAGAAAAAGTTGTTTCTCTGTTCAAAAAGAATAATCCGAAATCCTATACGAACATTGTAAGCGGAGAAAAGCACCTTTCTATTCTGGTTAATGCAGCAAATTATATGGGACCCTGGATACTAGAGAAAGCGCTAGAAAAGTGAAGCTGAATGATCATCTCTTTATCTTCACTTTAAACATAGAAAAATCTGATAGTTCCAGGATAAACATTTTGTTTATCTAGTGCTCATCGAAGACGGGTACTGGTTGCTGCCAACCCACGTGAGATCTATCATTATCCCTGTTTGCGCGAAGATGAACATGCCCTGTGGAACATTAAAGAAACAGCTGGTAGAATGATGAACTTAGCAAAAAAAGTTGCACCACTTTCGTTTGTTCTTTCCGGTGGAAAAGATAAATTTGAGAAGTTGAGGAAAGAGAAAAGGACATAAAGAGGATAAAATATTTTGGAGAAATTACGTTAAATAAAAACGCCCTGTTCTCAGGGCGTTTTATATATGTTTTAGACTATTTCATCAACAGCATTTTCTTTGAAACTTCAGAAGTTGCTGTTTCCATTTTTACAAAGTACATTCCGCTCGCGGTAGAATTGCCATAGTTGTCTTTTCCGTTCCAGATAAAGTTTGTAGCTTGTACAACCTCATTATTCACGATCGTCTTCACAAGCTGACCCTTTATATTGAATATCTCAACAGAAATAGGATGCTGAATATCATTCTCATTTATCGAAAGAGCAATATTAGTTGTTGGATTAAATGGATTTGGATAAACAGAAATTGAATTGATAGCATTTATATTAATTGTATTTTCTTCTGAATCTGTTATTTCCAATTCATAAGGATTTGGTCCACCATAAGCACCCATATCGTTACGAGAACCATCAATGTCATTGTACATTACATCAGGATCACCGGCATCGATACAAAGTGATGCATTCTGTAAACTCCAATCAGCAGCAAGACCATCATATTCTATTCCATCTCCTGTTGTGGGTGCAACAAAAAGAGGATTCTCATCGATGTTGCCGGTTCCTTCATATCCACCACTTATACAAGTATATGTTACATCTATAGTACCACCGGAAAAGAAAATCGAATTATTTTCGCTGATGATACAATTCTTAATGATAGGATCTGAACTTAAGATAAAGAATGTATAAGCATTTACACCATGAGATTCATTATTGGCAATTGTATTATTTATAAATTCTACATCAGAATTATTCATAAGAATAAAAGCACTGTATGATCCTGAATTGTTAACTATGAGATTATTAGTGATCTCTATCGTTGAATTATTACATTTGATACCACCAGTAGAGTTTGTACTATAATTATTGGCGATTATGTTTTGTGAGATCAGAACATCATCAGATCCAACGACTTCAAAAGCAGCACCAAGTGAAGTACTCGTATTATCGAATATCTTACATCCAATAACATCAACTTTTGAATCACCTTCTATCAAAATAGCAGAAACACTTGCCTTGGATATCTCACAGTTATCAAGAATATTAGCTTCTTGAGTATTAAAGAATCGTATGCCACTCCAAGAAGAATCTGATGTAAATATAATAGGTTCTCCTCGAGAAGATGAAGCATCAGCTACAAGAAGTCCATTCACAAGCAATTGAACATCGTTCTCTATGTTTATTATTGTACCCTCAGAAATGATCAATTGATCTTCATAATTAATAGTAGCATCGTCAGTTATTGTGTAGGAATTGCCAGGTATCCAAACTCCGGATAAAGGTCCGGTGATATTAGAACCATCTGTCACGGTGATATAATCTTCAACTGTGATTTCAGCAAATTCTCCATCAACTTCGATCTGAAGAGTTACATCATAATCTCCAGGTTCCGTATAGAGATGGTAAGGATTTTCTTCAGTGCTGTCAAATGTTCCATCACTGTCAAAGTCCCATGCCCAACTATCAATTCCATTTAGTGGGAATGAATTGTTTGTGAACTGAATACCAAGGTAAGCAGGACCTTCCGTAATATTTGTAGTGAACATAGGAAGCAAACCCGTGAAATCAGTAATCGTGGCTTGATGGATCTGGTGATTTCCATCGAATGTTTGGATCATAGCAACAGCCTTCATTTTTGTAAGATCCCAGTTGGGAGCCATATCAAAAGCAAGTTCATAGCTCTCTGATTGACCAGCAGTAGTTAGAGCGAAAGGTTCTTGTTCATATAAAATTACCGAGGCAAAATAATCAGGTAGCTGTCCTGGTTCCCAATCATGTGTAAGAACATATACTATTTGATTATTTGTTGTTGTTATGTTATCCATTAAAGTAACATCTAAAAGAAATGCAAGTTGTCCTTGTGAATTCGTGTTTAATTCAAGGATCATTTCTGCAGGACTGTCTTGTGCGGAAATGTTGTTATACAAGTTGATATAAGCAGGAAGAGTACTAGTACCACCTCCTACATTACTTTGACTTCCACCCCATTGGCTATGTGGAATGCCACCAACGCTATACATACTGCCCCTGGAACTGTAACCGGGGCTTGGAGTTGGTCCATCACCCTGCCAGATCAATGGAATTAAGTAAGGATAAGATGCGGGATCATCCCACATAGTTGCTAACGCGACCCGCGCTACTGGACAGTATGGTCACCATGTCTGTGAAAAAACTTCTCCAACAACATATCTTTGAACAGCAAATGCTGATAATGTCATAAGAAGAAGTAAGCTAATTAATAAGAATTTCTTTTTCATTTTTGAATCCTCCTTTTTTTATTTTATTAAGATCATTTTTTTTACTATCGAAGTTTTTATGAGATTCAATTTATAGAAATAAACACCTGAATTAACGATATTATTATTATTATCTTTTCCATCCCAAACAATATTTCCATTTGTATTGAGATCTTTAAAAGTTCTAACTAATTGTCCCTTTGTATTGTAAATTGTAATGCTGGCACTTGCCAATTCTTGTTGTGTAAGTTCATATGATATTGTTGTACTTGGATTAAACGGATTAGGATAGTTTTGAGATAGTTTTTCTGGAACAGCCAATCCATTATCAGCAGAAACTATATAGTCTTCAGTTCTAAAAGTGAAATCTAAACTAATTGGCTCTGTAAGATCACCACCATCCAAAATAATACTAAATGGGAATCCACTGGTATTGGCAACAGAAATACTAATATGGATCTCTAAAATTTCTCCAGGTTCTAATGGAATTGATCCAGGAAAATTCGCCATAAAACAAACACCAGATGAATTACATATACTCAAATACCAGTTAGCAGGTACATTGTAATTGGAATAAAACAATGTATAGTTTTCGGAAGTAGAACCAATGTTTGTAATAGTTATCCAGTCTGATTCATATACATAGGCACCATTTGCAGCAAATGACTGTCCGACAATATCCATATCAAACGGAACATCAATTTCCAGTTCAGCAAAAACAAGACTCAAGCTCAATATTAACAATACTAATAAAATATTTTTTTTCATTTTTTAACTCCTTAATAATATATTATTTTTTAACCCCAGAGAGACAACATGAGCGAGTCTTTCTGAGAAAAATTTACATATTTTCTTACGAAGAATCTCGAGCAGATATTGAGCATAAGTACCAGAAGAAAAATATTCAGACTCTTCGTCGAATGCCTTTGAGGGTATACCTCAGAGAGACATTGTTTTCCACTTCTATAGGTTCAACCGTTGAAAAGGTTCATTTGAATGAATTCCTCTGGGTATAAACCGTTTTCAAGATTTTTTAAATTAAAACGTTGTTGTAACACTTAGACGTAATCCATCAAATTCTGCCTGATTTTTACATACACCATTACGACAGACAACACCACCCTTTTCCTTCCCATAAAATAATCGAACATCAGTATTATTGAATATGGTTGTTGCTATTTCTCCACCAATCCAATATTCACCATCATCTCCGTCTTCTGCTGATTCCGATTCGCCAATCTGATTTTCTACAGCAACTGATAATGAATAGTTTCCAATAGCAATATCTGTCTGCACGCGTGGTTCGAAATGCGAATGATTACCTGTTATCTTATCTTCTTCCTTATATTGATATTCAGCTTTCAATAAAACAGGACTATTCTTTATTAGAAAATCGAAAGTAAGTTTAGGAGTAATCTCTTGATACCACATGTTTGCATCTTCTTTGTTAAGTTGTTCTAATAATTCAAATTCAGCTTCGATAGACCACTCTTCGAAATTATGTTTAAATTCAGAATAAAGATTTGATAATCTAACTTTGGAATTATTATTCCATCCTTCAGCATAATTTATTACAAATTCATTTTCATAATTAGGAAGAAAACGAATTTCACCCATTAATCCTTCTTCATCCTTTCCCGTATCCCAACTGTGTTCTAATTGTTGACCAGCATGATTTACCATGGGAAGATCGGAAATTCTCACATTAAAATTCTCATAATTTTTATATGCACCCATCAAAGTAAATTTACCAATATAAGAAGTAAAATTGGAATAGAAAGCTGTTCCTGTTACTTCATTATCATCATTACTTGTCGCATATTCAGTTTGGAAATCGAGAGGGGAAGAAGAAAAGTTCAACTTTCCAGCATATATGGTTCTATCATTAAATTCATCTTTAGCGATAACTTCCCTATGTAAAACATAACTTCCACCGAAAGTAATATTATTAACAATGTTAAGGTCAATATCAAAAGCGCCAATTTGATCATATTCATCTTCAAAGGCAGGAGCAGGATTGTCACTCTCCATGAATCCACTAAATAATTGTATTTGCCATCTATCATAAACCGGATTCACATAACCACCAATCAACCTTGAATCCAACTCAAAATCATCATCATAAAAGTTGTGTAAAACAATACCTGAACCAATCACGGCTTCATATGTTCCTGCTTGAACAAACCAATTATCAGATTCATATTGCAGGTAGTATTCATCAAAGTAATATTCATCTTCTTCCGATTCCAGTGCTAATTCAATAGTATCATCACCCATATCATTGGTGATGAGTAAAAATTTGTCAAAATGGGGTTTGTAATAATCAAATTTTAAACCCATACGAAACTGATTATATAGAGCTTGAACCTGAAGTTTATCTACAAAATAGTTTCTATTTTCAATAATTCTGT
>JAVCCF010000108.1 GCA_030765625.1 Candidatus Tenebribacter burtonii | reverse complement strand
TTTCAGATGTTTGGACAGATATTCATAGAATAAAACATAATAAAAAAAGAGATCCACATCCTTGCCAACTTCCAATTCATCTTTTAGATAGATTAATCTTACTATCAACTGATGAGAATGATATTGTACTCGACCCATTTTCTGGAACAGGTACAACTGCTATTTCTGCAAAAAGATTAGGTCGTAATTTTATAGGTTTTGAGTTAGATCAGGAATATGTAAATATCTCAAAAGAAAAACTTAATTTTGTAAAACCTAATTTTAAATTAGGTGATTCTTGGTTAAGTTTTTATCTCAATAATGCAGTAACTATTAGAAACAAAGATTGGAATAATCTGAAAGAATTTTATGATGTTCCAGAACCTGCTAAAATAATCGATTATAAAGCAATAAAATTGAAAGATAAAAAATTAATACCTACAAGTAGCTATTGCAATGTAAATGTTGAACAAAAAAAGAAAGTCGCGAAAAAAAGTAACGATCAGCAGAAGATTATTAACTTCAACCATTTAGAAATTAATAGACACCAGCAAATTCGACCTACTGAAAACCAAACAACCCATAACAAAAGCCTCCATGCTAAGTAGGAGAAAAACAAGAAGAGCATAACACACCCGACGATACATGCAACTAGAAAAGTAAGAAGGAGAAAAGCAAGAAAATAAGAATAAAGATCAAGGATTAAGGATAAAGGGGAAAAAGAAGAAGGAAAATATTAAATAGCTCATGACTTCAGTCGTGTGGATAATTTCATACTTGTTCATACTTCGACCAAGCCTGTCCTGAGCGGAGTCGAAGGGCTCAGCATAACAGGACTAAATTGATGGGTAATGAAGATAGTGATAATTTTATTCAATCCGTTGTTCGTTTAGTTAGTTTTTGCCTCTCACGGCGTAGCTTTAGCGAAGACGGATTAGTTGCTAATATTTACGTTCATTGTTAATTCTTCTCATCCAATTCTAACCAGCGGGATTCAAGTTCATCCATTCTTGCATTAAGCTCTTTGAGTTTATCTGTGATCTCTTTAAAATCAGTAGGGGAGAGGCTTGAGGCTTCTTTTTCTATTTTAGTATTCATTATTGAAATTTGATCTTCTATATTTTTCATATCTTTCTCGATCAATACTATTTCACGTTTTTCATTAAAGTTTAACTTATGTGATACCTTTTTTATTTTTTTATTTTTGCTTTCTAATTTTTTTCCCCTCTTTTTATTCTCTTCATCACGGTATTTTTTAACCAGAAGAAAATCAGAATAATTACCTGGGAATTTAATAATTCTATCATCATCGAAAACAAGGAGATAGTCAGTTACTCTATCTAAGAAATATCTATCATGTGAAACTACAATGATGCAGCCTTTAAAGGCATCAAGATAATCTTCTAATATTTCCAGGGTTCTAATATCAAGATCATTTGTAGGCTCATCTAAGATAATAAAATTACTACCGAACATCAAAGATCGTAATAAATAGAGCCGTTTCTTTTCACCACCCGATAAATTCTCTAATTTACTCTGCTGCATTTTCCCATCGAAAAGAAAACGCTGCAACATTTCAGAGGCAGAATGAAGAGCCCCATCAGCAGTACGGATATTATGTGCAAATTCTTGGATGTAACCCAGGACAGTTTGGTTATTATCGAATTCATTAATATATTGCTCGAAATATGAAAACGAAGTATTTATGCCAACTTTTATAGAACCACTATCTGGTTCGATTTCTTCCATGATGCATTTAAGCAGTGTTGTTTTGCCGCATCCATTAATTCCGATGATCCCGATCCGCTCTAGTTTCTGAAAATTATGATTAAAATTTTTAAAGAGCACTTTATCATCATATCGTTTTGAAATATTTTTAATCTCTAATATTGTTTTTCCTAAACGCTTTGTTTTGAATGAAATATCAAGATCTTTACTTTGGGATAAATAAGATTTATCAATTAGTTCTTTAACTCTGTCAAGATGATCTTTTGGCTTAGAAGTTCTTGCTCTGGCACCACGTTGAAGCCACTTTAGTTCCTTTTTCAATTGAGCATTACGTCGCGTTTCTTTTCTTTGAACATCAATATCCTGTTGCTCTTTTTTACGAAGATAATATGAATAATTCCCTTTGAAAAAGTATATTTTTCCATTTTCCATTTCTATTATTTTATCAGAAACTGCATCCAGAAAATAACGATCGTGAGTAACAAATATTATTGTGCCTTTATAATTAGATAAATAATCCTGAAACCATTCGATAGTATCTATATCAAGATGGTTAGTTGGTTCGTCCAGCAATAATACGTCCGGTTCATCCATTAATACTCTAGCCAGATCAATACGTCTTTTCTGTCCCCCAGAAAGGGTTGATATCTTCTGGTTAATATCATTAAATCCAAATTTATCTAAAATGCTTTTTGCTTTAACTTCTATCTTCCATGCATCATTAACTTCAATTTCTTTGATGATGCGGTAATGCTCTTCTTCTAACGTTTTTGTTGGTTTTGTTTCAAGTTTATTTAAGATTCTATAGTATTTCCGTAAAAGCTCAAATTGAGCATGATCACTGAAATATATCTCTTCATAAATTGTTTTGTCAGGATCTATTTTAGGGATTTGAGGAAGATAGCCTGTACGAATATTTTTGCGAAATGTTATTTTCCCGGAGTCAACAGGCTCTATCCCAACTATAAGCTTTAACAGTGTTGATTTACCACAGCCGTTAATCCCAACTAAACCTATTTTTTCATTCTCAAAAATCCCAAATGAGTTATTTTTACAGATCAACTTCTCGGCAAAGGATTTATTCAATTCTTCAATTGAGATTATGTTCTTACTCAATATTACCTCACTTACAAAACAATCTTGAATATAAAGTTATTTTGTCAAATACAGATTACTACCAATAAATTAATTTACTTAAGAAATAAAAACAAATATCAACTTAATTACATTAGTGAACACAATATATGTAATACTATGTTGTTTAAAGAGAAAAGAGTGATGAGTAATGATAAAGGTTGTCATTATGAAATTTATCGGTTGACATTTTGTGATTGTATAGATTAAAAACAAATTGAATTAAGTGAGAGAAAAAATGTAAGGAGATATTATGCAATTACAACAGAAATTTGTAGAAGTTGCAAAAAAACATTCCAAGAAGATAGCCGTATATGATCAAGCAACCGGAAGTAATCTTTCATATGATCGAATGCTGATAGCAGCTTTGATATTCGCCGGGAGATTCAAAAAATATAAGGGTAAATATTTGGGCATCATGATTCCAACTTCTGCTGGATGTTTACTCTCAATAATTGGAGCTCTGATGGCAGGTAAAATCCCTGTGATGGTAAATTATTCAACCGGAGCCAGAGAGAATTCCCTTTATGCTCAAGAAAAATGTAGTTCTCTCACAATTATAACCAGTAAAAAATTATTAGAGAAAATTAATTGTGAACCTATTGATGGGATGATATATATAGAAGATATAATGGCTTCTCTCAAAACACCAGAAAAACTCAAAGCAGCTATTACTTCCAAATTACCTTTGGGTATATTACAATCCAAAGTTAAACATGGTGATGAAAATTCTACTTCTGTTATTCTTTTTACAAGTGGAAGCGAAAAGGAACCAAAAGCAGTTCAACTAACTCATAAAAATATTTTCCATAATATACAAGCAGTACCACAGATAATTGATGTAAATGAAAATGATATCTTTGCAGGGACATTGCCTCTTTTTCATGTGTTTGGCTTAACCACAACTTTCTGGTTACCAATTTATCTCGGTGCTTCTATTATAACTCATGCTAATCCACTTGATTACGGTGCAATAGTAAAATCAATTATAGATTATAAAATAACAGTACTTATCGGAACTCCAACTTTCTTCCACGGATACCAGCGCAAAGCAAATCCAGGAGAACTATCTTCCGTTAGATATGCTATTGCTGGAGCTGATAAACTCACAGAAAAATTAAGACTATCTTTCCAAAATGATCATGGAATTGAAATATTGGAAGGTTATGGCACTACCGAAACGAGTCCGGTTATTTCTGTGAATGTACCGGGTGCAAATAAGCCTGGAAGTATTGGAAAACCTTTACCTGGAGTGCAAGTAAAAATTCTTGATAGAGAAACTGATGAGGAATTAGCAGTAGAAAAAGAAGGAAAAATATTAGTGAAAGGTGACCTTGTTATGAAGGGATATCTGGGTGATATAGAAGAGACTTCTATGCATATTCATGGTGGCTGGTACGATACTGGTGATATGGGAGTTATTGATATAGATGGTTTCCTCTGGCACCGTGGACGGCTGAAGAGATTTGTGAAAGTTGGTGGTGAAATGGTGTCTCTGGTTAAAGTGGAAGAAGTACTTACCAAGTTGTTACCGGATGGTGTTGTCTGTTGTGTTGTTGATGTTCCAAATCCTAAAAAAGGTGCCGATGTTGTTGCAGCAGTTGCTACTGGTGAATTTGATAGAAAGAAGATCTTAAAGAAAATGGCAAAAGAGTTACCAGCAATTGCAGTTCCAAAAGAATTCTACATAATAGAAGATATTCCCATAATGGGAAGTGGAAAAGTCGCATTTCGTGAAGTTGAAAAAATATGTAGAGAAAGACAAGAGAACGGAAAGAAGTGATATTAGAGATTAGAAATTAGGAATTAGATAATAAAGAAAAGATAAAGATTATTTTAATGTTACCCATGACTTTAGTCGTGAGTTTTTATTTAGTAATAATTATCTAGTGACCAATCATTGATCTGTCATAAAAAATACTATTAAAAAGAAACTACATACTTCGAGTCCACTCAATATGACAGTTATCAGAAAAACAGATTTTCTAATCGTTGTTCATTTTTGTTAGTTATTAATCAAAATCTATAACTAATATCTACAGAATCGAATCCAAAAGATAATCTTATTTTTTTATTCTGATGGTATTTACAAATAACATAACTTATACTGCTTCCAACAACTGCACCGGCAATAACATCTGATGGGAAATGTTGAGCCGCAGCAACCCTGAATATTGCTGTTGCACTTGCAGATCCAAAAAGAAGAAAGCCCATAAGAAAATTATGACCATAATTTATACTATAATAATAATAACCACTTGTAGCAGCGGCAAACGTAGTTGAGGAGTGCATAGAATAAAATGAATGCTGACTGTTTCTCTGTTTCTTTTTATCATAAGACACACTTTTGTCATACATAAACGGTCGATAGCGTTGTGTTAGAGTTTTAATCCACTTTGCAATTGCGCTTTGAGTTATCATTATTTCACTAAAAACTAAAAGATTATTCAATAATACTTCTTTATCGTTTTCATATAAACAATAAAGAGTTGAACCAATAGCAAGATAGGCCGAATAATCGCTGAAATTTTTTAAAGTTGATGAGTAAGGCTGTAATCCAATTCTATCGAAGAATGGAATATCATCCTTGTCTAATGCATCTAATTCAAGATTTGTGGGTGGCTCTATGATCTGTCTGTCAAAGTAATTATTACTCAGATCAACGGCAAGAGCAGAGGATATGAAAATGAGTGATTCAATTTTATCTACCTCAAAAATATATGAGTTTAATAAGAGTGGAATGAGAAGAATAAAAAAGAGCAGATAAATTTTCTTCATATAATAAATCCCTGTTAAACTTACATTCGACAGGGATAACAAATTTATTGACCTAAGGTGGCAACCATAACAGCTTTAATAGTGTGCATTCTATTTTCAGCTTCGTCAAAAACTACAGATGCTTCACTCTCAAAAACTTCATCGGTTACTTCCATTTCAGGAAGTCCAAATTTCTCGAATATTTCTTTCCCAAGTTTTGTGTTGGTATTGTGGAATGAAGGCAGACAATGCATAAAAATTGTATTAGAATTTCCAGTCATATCCATCATTGCTTTATTAACTTGATATTTTTTAAGCAGTTCTATCCTTTGTTTCCATACTTCTGTCGGTTCTCCCATAGAAACCCAAACATCAGTATAGATCACATCAGTATTTTTCACGCCTTCTTTTATGTTATCCGTAACTGTGATTTTGGCTCCGTTTTCTTTGGCAATTGCTTTGCACTGATCTATAAGTTCGGCATCCGGCTGTACTTCTTTGGGAGCTACAATTCTGAAGTCCATTCCTAATTTAGCACCACCGACCATAAGCGAATTAGCCATATTATTTCTACCGTCACCGACATAAGTAAAGATCATTTTATTAAAAGATTTATTCAGATTTTCTTTAGCAGTTAGAAAATCAGCGAGGATCTGAGTTGGATGGAATTCAGTAGTAAGTCCATTCCAAACGGGAACACCTGCATATTTTCCCAGTTCTTCCACGATGTTTTGTCCGAAACCGCGATATTCGATACCATCATACATTCTACCCAGTACACGAGCTGTATCTTTCATTGTTTCTTTAGTGCCGATCTGGCTCCCGCTTGGTCCCAGATAGGTTACATGAGCACCTTGATCGAGAACTGCAACTTCAAAAGCACATCTTGTTCTGGTAGAGGCTTTCTCAAAGATGAGTGCAATGTTCTTTCCGGTTAATTTTGGTTGTTCTAATCCAGCATATTTTGCCTTTTTTAATTTTTGTGAAAGATCAATAAGGAAATTAATCTCTTCGGGTGTGAAATCCAATAATTTCAGAAAATTCCTGTTTCGAAGATTATAAGCCATGATTTATTCTCCTAATATATTTTATTTTAAAACAAAAATTTAAAAATTATTAATCATGACAAGAAATTTATCGTGTAATGATTTCATATATCAAATCACTTGACTATTGAATTAATAAATAACTTTAATGTAATAAGATAAAAAGTGAATTAAGGAATGAACAATATGCAGGAAAGTATTAAGCAATTTAAAAGACCACCCAAAAGATATCAGCCAAAGGGACTCACAATTCTCTATGAAGATCGTGATATAATTGTGGTGGATAAGGTGAATGGTCTTTTAACGGTGAGTAGTGAAAAGGTGAGAGACAAAACAGCTTATTATCACTTAACTGAATACGTGCGAAAAGGGAATCAAAAATCAAAACATCGGGTATTTATTGTGCATCGGCTTGATAGAGATACTTCCGGTGTTATTGTTTTTGCCAAAAATGAGAAAGCCAAGCGTTATTTGCAGGAAGAGTGGCAAAATTTTAGTAAAAAGTATTATACTTTGGTACATGGAACAATGCCGCAAAAAGAGGGAATAATTACATCCTATCTGGCAGAAAACAGTATTCATAGAATGTATTCTGTTACTGATCCTGAAAAAGGCAAATTTGCTAAGACCGGCTATAAAGTTATTAAAGAATCGGTAAAATACAGTTTTCTAGAAATTGATCTGCTTACCGGTAGGAAAAATCAGATCAGGGTTCATCTTACGGATAAAGGTTGTACAGTAGCTGGTGACAAAAAATATGGAGTAAAAGAAAAGGGTATTAAAAGACTTATGCTCCATGCATTTTCTCTTACTATCACTCATCCGTTTTCAAAAGAGAAGATGACATTTACAACAAAAGTTCCTGCATATTTTGAATCGCTTATGAAGGGTTAACAAGAGAATAACCTAAATCCTGAATCCGGCAGCTGCTGAATTCCAATTTCTAATTCTAAATTTCAAATTTCAAATTTCTTAAAGCCGACGACACGCTTGTTATGGGTATTTTCATCTCTATTTTAATAATCACGGATATGTGAAACCAAAAGAAAATTCAATAAGGATATTATTAATAAATTTATATTTACCATAATATTCAGGTGAATTATATTCTTTTAGAAAATCACTCTTTTCAAAATCACTAATACGATATTCAATAATTTCTACATTTCGGTCAATTAATTCTGTTT
>JAVCCF010000143.1 GCA_030765625.1 Candidatus Tenebribacter burtonii | reverse complement strand
GTAACGCTATATTTTGTTTCTTCTCGTCCTTCGACAAGCTCAGGATGACACAAGCTCGGAGAAAGATCCTTTACATTTTGTCCCCTGATGTTGTAGATTGTTAAGTTCACAAACGAAGACGTTTGTGTTACGCTGAATGATATTGTTGTTTCCGGGTTGAAAGGATTTGGGTAATTGGTGAGAAAAATATCTTTATAAATAATAGGAAGTTCATTAGCAGATAAAAACTGGTTCCAATCTAACTCTGTTATACCATTTACCCAATTATTTAAAATTAGATTTTCACCATCAAAATCAATCGAACTTGTTTGAAGATTCCATCTGAATTCATCCTGTAAAATTGGATTAGTAATATCCGTTGCATCATAAGTTAGAATTCTATTACTTCGATTATCTACAATAACCAAATCAGTCCCAGAAAGATTACAGCATAAAGATCCAAATCCAATTCCACGATTATTAGGTGAATGTACATAGAATTCATTTACAACAATTGGATTTAATGGATTAGAGAAATCTACAATAAAATATCCACTGGCAGAACCATACCAACCTAAATTGTAATAACCAGCATAAAGCACATCCTCGAATACATTAAGATCAAATACTTCATAATCTAGTGAAATAAAACTAATTGATTCAGGATTTGTTATATCACTTATATTATAAATCTCGATTCCATTAATGTTCTCATATGAATCATGTATAATAGCAAAAAGTAAATCATTCTTAATTTGATAGCTAACTACTTGATAATTATTGATTATTGAAGAAACATAAGTAGGATTATATAGATTGGATACATCCAATACTTTTATTGAATAAATTCCGTTTATAAATATTAAATAGTCTCCAATTTTTCTTGTTTGATAATTCTCTGTCATAATTGTATTTAATAATTCTGGTGATTCTGGAATACTTACATCGTATATCTTGATTCCGATAGAGAAACTTGACCCTGTTCGATATGATAAGTATACAATATCATCGTCATAGAATATGCTAGTACCCATCTCGTTACCTGTGAGATAAATTGGTTCTTCTGGATTATTCCTTTCATAAATACCAAGGCCATCCAACATATCCGCATAATAAATATAATCATCTGTAAATTCTAATCCTTCAATATAAGAAAACTCATCAAAATAACGGTAAACCTCATATGGATTTGCATTCTCATCCATATTTACAACCTGTAAGCCGTAACTCCAATCCAATAAATATAGAATATCACCTTGAGTAGAATAATGAATAGCTTCTCTGGGAGTGGAATATGTATTAATTAATATAGGGTTAGTTATGTCCTGAATATCAAACATTGAAAATCCATATAAAAAATCACAAAGATAAAGGATATCATCATGAATGGATATATTTTGAGGTAATAAAAAATTAGGATTTGCAGCAACAAAACTTGGGCTTGTTGGATCACTGATATCAATTTCTGTAATACCTGCCCAATCCGCAATGTAAATTTTTTCATTTTGTACTGTAAAAGAATCTAAGTTATAAAAATCGTCTATATATTCACCTAACAAAACAGGATTATTGATTTGGCTAATATTAAAAATTTGTATCCCATCTTCAACCATCAGATACAAGAAGTCCTCAATAATCTCTGCACGTTCTATATAATAATCTGTTTGGATAGAAACTATTTGTACAGGAGAACTTGCATTGGAAACATCAATTAGTTCGAATCCATTAAAATAAACAAAAACTGCAAGATTTTCATTAATATTAACATGATAGACTTCCTCAGTGGAAAAATAAGTATTGATTGTAATGTTGTTTAAATCATTATAATTAATTAGTTTTAGACCATCATTGTCACTGACATAAGCAATTGAATCTTTTAAAGCAATATTATTGACTTGGTGAAAATTGTACAATTCTTCAAGAATAAAAGGCTCCTCAGGATTTGATATGTCCACTATAATAACAGGATTTGGATTTGGATATGTTGGTTCATCGGTTCCTATAATTGCTAAATTGTTATCAATTTCAATCCAAGATGTAAAATAATACAATGATAATTCTGAAATTTTATGAAAAACAGCGTAACTTTGAGATGATATGATCATTATCATCATTATGAATATTAAATTTCTAAACTTCATTTTTCACTCCCTTAATTATTGTTTATAATATTCAAATACCCATATTAGATATAAACAGATGCTCAATTCCCTCTCTAAACTATAGAGAGGGAATAAGGATTATTCTATTAATTATTTCAACATCAACATTTTTTTCAATACTGTTTCATCTTTGGTTGATAATTTGTAAAAGTAGATACCAGATGATACACTTTTTTCATTATAGTCTTTACCGCTCCATACTATTTCATAAGATCCTGCAGGTTGTTCTCCATCAACTAGAGTTTTTACCAGCTGTCCTTTAGTGTTGAAAATCTTTAGTTCAATCAAACCATCGTCTGGAAGAGAATAAGCTATTGTGGTACTTGGATTAAAAGGATTGGGATGATTGGATGCAATTAGACTGGATGGTAATTCTGGTAAATCTGGTGAAGATGTTCCATCTGAAATGGTTATTGGATATTTATATTGAACAAAATCATTTTCATCACTATAAACATAACTGATCATCCTGGCTTCTTCACCGGTTTGAATGCCAGATGTAACAGTGAATGATGTTTCATAATAGTCACCAGTTATTATATTCTCTTCTTCAAAATAGGGTTCTCCGAATCTTGTATAATCTACTTCGTAAAAGTATCCATTTAGAGTGTTTGAATAATAACAATCATATTCTGATTCAAATGCTTTAAATTCACATTGAGAATAGTCATCGGTAGGAAGCTGCCCGAAAACTGAAATATCATCATTATAAAATATTGTCTCAGGATTTCCAGCAATTGTAATATTTTCATCACGTTGTGGAGGATTGACAAAAAGTAGTGGATCACCTAATATCATATAAAACTTACTATTAATAATCCCTGCTCCACTATTTATTTTAGCATCAAGTAAAGCTGCACCCAAGTATTGATAATCATCTACAATGTTTTGGAAAAAAGCAAGAAATAGCATGCAATTAGCACCACCAGATGTGGGCATACGTGGAGCAATAGTGGCAATTGCCCCACCATCCTCGTAGGTTAGAAATTGTTCAGCCATACAATCAAATTCCAAAGAACTGAAATCTCCAACTCTACCTGAAGCAGCTGTGAATAGAGGAAGATGATCTACATTTTGTAATAATTGAAGCTGGGTAGAAGCTCTGAAATATTCTTCATCACCTAGTACATCTTCGTTTCCATGACCAATATAGTGCCAAATTAATCTACCTTCATTTACATTATCAATAACGTCTTGTGCTGCTTCTGGCTTATTCCCATTTGTATTCATTTCATATTCTATACCTAAAACACGATCTATCCAAGCAGCATCAGATAACGTCTCTGTTAATTCTTGAGCTCTAGCTGTATGATTTAAGCCACTTATGGGAGTTAATCCCTCTAAAATTCCTCCTTTATGTTCATCATCTGCAACAATGAGCATCTTATTTCGCCACCAATCAAGTGTAGGGTTTGAAATATACTGAATATTTCTATTGATGATTAGCTCTAATTGTTCAATATTCTGAGCAGGAAATCTACCGATAGGGACATCTGGATAGTTATCAGTATCCAGCATGACAAATTCATCATCTGTATATCCCATTACAACTATCCTGTTTTTATCACTAGGAGTATTCCAATCTTCTGTTCCACTTCCCATCAAAAGAACAGAACTATCCATCCAAATCGAAGGATCATCGAAAAATTCAATGAGATAATTTCGAATTGCTTCCGGATCTTCTATTCCTCCACTCATTTGATCAAATATATCTTGTTGATCTACTACAGTACGTGCTATTTGAAATTGATTCCAATAGAAATCTGCCAATTGATTTGCCTGAATTAAGAATTCTTCCGGTGCAATAATAATGTGCTGTCCATCACGAGCTCTTTCAATGTGTTTTTGTTGTTTTGAATTTGTCGCTTTTAATCCTATTACTACTAAGATCATCATTCCGATTAGGGTAATACGCTTTGTCATAAAAAACCACCTTTATTAATTTTTTTTGCAAAGATAATGAAGATATCAATATTGTTTAGTAGCTCCCGTAAAAAAATATTGTAAAAATTAAAACTTTGTATCAATTTTTTTTATTTGAAATTCCTGAGCAGTAATAAGTGTTGAGAACAACAAAATTAGAATTGAAGTTATAATTTGCTTTTTCACATTACCTCTTTTACTACTAGCATATTTATAAATGAATAATTAATAAATTCGCATAATTAGCTAAACATATTACAAAAGAAGTATACAATGTTTTTTATTTTGTAGGTTATTGTATACTATTTACTTATGGTTTAGAAATTGCACCAATAATCAGATTATTATCAATTCTCTCTAAATAAACAAAATTATAAATATATTGCTTATCGTCGGCTAAGGTAAGAATATTTATATAGTTAATTCCATCAAATTGTTGAATATTATTTATATATTCTTGAATAAATAAATGCCCCCTGGAATCTTTTGTAGATAACATATTCATACCCGCAAAATTTGGATTACCAGAATGTGCTAAGACATCCCCTTTTATATTTATTATGAAGAGGTAAGTTTTAAAATCTCTAAATTTACGTGGCTTCTTATTGATTATTGCAATTGCTGCATTTAATCCCCTTTCCTTAATATATTTTTTTCCTTTTTGTACTAGTTTTGCTGTAAGCTTACTTAAGGGATCAGGTTTATTCTGAGTATATCCGCTTCCGGAAATTCCAGTTTTTACTTCTTTTAACCTTGATGAAATTTGATCAAAATCCGATCCATCATAATGTTTTAAATCTGAATATGTATTAGAAGTTAAAAAAAATAAGATTACAATTATTTGTATTAATAAAATTATCCGATTTCTCATATTCCCTCTATTTCAACAACAAACATTTCTTGTTTATTTCTTTTCTTAAATTATTATCAATAGAATTATCATTAAACCTAATAAAAAGTAAATCTTTGTCAAATCTTTTGTTGTTTTTTCTAATTCTATTTAATCATAGATTCCCGATCTGGTCGGGAATGACAATTACTTAAAATGGAAAATCATTTCAACAACAAGCATTTTTTACTGGCAATCGCTTTACCATCTACTTTCAATTGATACATATAAATCCCAGAGGAGACAGGATTGTTATTATCATCAGTTCCATCCCAGGTAACGCTATATTTTGTTTCTTCTCGTCCTTCGACAAGCTC
>JAVCCF010000038.1 GCA_030765625.1 Candidatus Tenebribacter burtonii | reverse complement strand
CTATTATCTTCTGCTTAACATTCTCCAAATCAGCATCTGGCTGCAGACGCACGTAACCAGTAAGTGCTACATTCTGCCAACTATCCCACCAAACAGGATTCCATTCCAGACGGAAAGGAACAATACATTCAAAAAATATAGTGGAATTTGTAGGAGGTGCTTCCACAATGCCAGCGACAAAAGCTCCTTCGATTTCCATGAATTCAACAGGTTTTCCAATTGGATCATCTTCACCAAAAACCTGTTCTGCTTTTTCAGGAGTCAGGTAAATTCCATTTGGATCCTGCAAAGGTACTTCGCTGTTTCCAGCTAAAATTTTAAAGTCAAAAACATTAAAAAATCCTGTATCAGCAATAATTGTTCGTGTGTGGATCGTTTCCTCATCTTCACTTTGTTCAACATCTGCCCTGCGAATATTGTCTCTGCCATTATTAGATACCCGTGTGCTTGCCAAAACTTCAGGAACTCCTTCTTTTATACCTGCAATTAGAGGTCCAGAAGTGATACCGTACATCAAGTCTTCCACAGATGTATCCTTAGTTAAAAGTCTGTAAATATCCTTTGAATTTTCATGAAACCTATCGTAAGAAAGATCGTCGTATACGTAAAAGGAGATTATCATACAGACTGCCAAGCCAATAGCGAAACCGAAGATATTGATGGCAGAAAAAATCTTTTGTCTTACTATATTTCTCAGAGTTACTTTAATAAAATTTTTTATCATCTCATTACCTTATACATTTACTCATATTTTAACGCATTAATAGGATTACTGTTTGCTGCTCTCCAGGTTTTTAAGCTGATAGTAACCAGTGCAATTGCTAAAGAAACCACACCTGCAAATATGAAAATCAGCGGATTAGTAGAAGTACGATACTCAAAACCATTCAACCAGATTTTCATAAAATACCAGGCTAACGGCCAGGCGATGGCATTTGCTATTAAAACCCATAGTACAAATTGTTTGGAAAGCTGCCAGATGATTCCGCTGGAAGTAGATCCCATTACTTTACGAACTCCAATTTCCATTTTCTTCTGTTCAGTGAGGAATGAAGCTAATCCAAATAATCCCAGGCAAGCAATGAATATTCCCAATCCGGCAAAAATGCGGAACTGCAATCCGGCTTTGATCTCCGCAACATAAGTATACTGAAAAGTTTCATCTAAAAATTTATGTTCAAATGGGAAATCAGGGCAGACCTGAAGCCAGGCTTCTTCTAATTGTGCAATTGTTTCCACTGTATTATTTCCCGAAAATTTGAAAATAATGCGACTGAAATAATCGGGAATATAAGTGATAAGAAGCGGTTCGATCTGATAACTTAAGGGGAGCGAATTGAAGTCTTTTATAACTCCGATCACTTCATACTCACCATCACCAATTTTTAATCCAATCGGGTTCTCTACTCCCATCATCTCAATACTTTTTTCATTTATTAGAATTGCATTTTCATCAGATTTCAAATCTTCCGAGAAATTGCGACCCTGCACAATTTCCAGGTCAACAGTTTCTACAAAATCTTGATCTGCAGAGAGAAAAGCGAAGGATGAACCTTCGTCAGTTGTGCTCCCTTCCCAGTTCATACCGCGCATAATGTTCCAAACTTCGTTCGGTGTGCTGGAAGATCGTGTCATACTAACTATCCCTGGGATCTGATCGATAATATTGGCAAAGGTATCAAATTTTTCTTCCAGATCAGAATTCATACTCATCACGAGGAGATTTTCATTATCAAATCCCAGATCTTTTTTCTGCATATACTTCAGTTGTGAGTAGATTACACCAGTTCCAATGAGTAGAGAAACAGCCAGAGTGAACTGAATTATTACAATTATAGTGCGTAGAACAAGTCCTTTTCCTTTACTCACAAGCTTTGCTTTGAAAATATCAACGGGAGAATAAGATGATAGGATAATGGCTGGATAACTACCGGAAACAATTCCCAGAATTATAACTCCACAGATTCCCATGATAATCGTTTTCATATTTAGAAAATTAAGTGAAATTTCTCTGCCCGTAAGCTGCTCAAAGATAGGTAATCCCAGCTCTACCAGTAACATTGAGAAGAGGAAAGCAAGAATTGTGTATATTATCGATTCTCCGATGAATTGAAAGATTAAAGATATTTTTTGAGCGCCGGCAATTTTGCGTACACCAATTTCTCTAGCCCGTTTTGTAGCTGGTGCTGTTGCCAGATTCATAAAATTTATGCAGGCAATGATCAAGATGAGAATAGCTACACTGCCAAAAATATAGATGTATTTCTGAGCTGTAGGATTACCTTCCACAGAGTAGAGATGAATGTTTTTTAGAGACTGCAACACAGCACCACTTTGCTCTTCCAAATGTGCTTTCATTACACCGTCCACTTTTTTCTGCACCGCTTCAAGATCAGCAGTATCGTCCAGCAATACAAATGTCTCTAACCAATGTGAATACCAGTTATCCAAATCATCATCGCGTGTTACTTTTCCTATATGCTGAATACTCTCAAAATTATAGTTAGTATAGATCGGCATATCTTTGAATACAGCAGAAACTGTAACTTCACCACGGTTGTTACGGGAGAATGTCTTACCTACAGGATCTTCATCACCAAAATATTTATGTGCCAAAGATTGTGAAATTACAATAGAATTTTCACCTTTCAGAGCTTCCTTGGAATTCCCCCGTATAAATTCAAAACTGAACATATTAAAAATATTAGGAGAAGCGTAAAAATTGTTTCTTTCGCGAAATACTTTATCGTCGTATTGAAGAATGCAAGATGAGTTTGTGATGTGTACAGATTCGATGACTTCAGGAATTTCTTCTACTAAGTTACTACGTAGCGGATAAGGAGTAGACCTGTTAATATTGGTTTCGCCTTTCATAGTGTATTTTTTGTTTATACGATATATATTTTCAGGATGATGAGCTTCAAACTGGAGTTCTCCTTGAATTATCAGATAAATAATGATTGCTGTTGCAATTCCAACTGCAAGTCCAAGAATGTTAATAAAGGAATACATCCTGTGTCTGCTGATATTTCTAAGTG
>JAVCCF010000131.1 GCA_030765625.1 Candidatus Tenebribacter burtonii | reverse complement strand
TAACTTACGGAAAGAAAGGTACTGTACATCATCGTAGATTAACTTTTAAAGTTCTTAAAAATAGAGATCTTGTAAAAAAAGTTTTTGATGAGATCGCACCAAGATTTGAAACAACTGAAGGTGGATATACAAGAGTATTGAAAAACGGTTATCGTCGTGGTGATTGTGCTCCAATGGCAATTATTGAATTTACTCAAAGAGAAGAGCAAAAAGAAGAAGCAAAACCAAAAAAGAAATAAGATTACTTTATTAATATAAGCTGGTTACAAAATATTAAAGCCCCGTTTTTCGGGGCTTTTTTGTGGATCATAAAATTTTAGATTAGTAAAGCAAATCTGATTTTATTTAATTTCCAACATCTTCAATTGTATAGTCATCGTTATTTATATGCATAATAATATTAGTGCTTGGGGGAAAAAACAGATATGGGTATACTTGGTTATTTTGAAGATATGAACCACAAAAATAACCATAATTATCTGATGTTGGTCCTGTATAATTAATTAAATTAACTTCAAATTCCTGTGAGCATTCTCCAGGAATAAGTTCACTGATTTGATGAAATCCAAATGCACCCTCCATAAAAATTTCCATTTCTGTAACATTATAAGAGCTATCATTAATTATTGTTATTAAATGAGAAATTAAGGTTTCAACTATATAACCATCATCATTTATGAAAACGGAAATATAAGCTTCAGGTTGTATAATACTAAAATCCATTTCTTCATTGTTCTGTAGATAACTAAGATTGTAATCACCATAACTAAATGGCGTATTACCTGAAGGCACCGGTAACTGAAATTCAAAAAATTGAGAAGTATAACCCATACGAAGTATGCTAATTTGCTGCATATCATCTAAACCTACCATAGAAATAACCAGTTCAGTTAAATCATATGAGCTATAATTTATTATTGTTATGTAATAAGAAATGTATCCATTTTTAACTTCAGTGCTACTTTTGCTGCAACCTGTAAGCATAAGCAAACAAAATAGAACAGTAAATATAATTAATTTCTCTTTCATTTTCATTACCTCTAAAACTTATTCTATAGAATTAACGATGGCACATCTTTGCTAAAATATAATTTAAAGAATCATTTTTTCGTGTCAAGTATTTTGATGACAAAGAGTTTCTATAAATTAATGGACAAAAAAAAGCAAATCACAAATTTAAAAATAAATATATCGGGAGTAATTTATGTTAAAGTTAACTATAGATCAATTTATTTCATTGTTTGAAAATGATCAATTAGATGAGATAAAGAAAAAGATCAATCTTCTCCATCCGGGTGATGCTGCTCAAATAATAAATGAACTTCCCGCTGAGTATCAAGTTAAAGCATTCTCATATCTCTCCTCTGAACTTGCTTCCGATGTTATTAATGACCTACATGACGAATTGCTGGAAGATGTTCTGGAAACTATTCAGCAAAAACGTCTCGTTGAGATCATAGATGAAATGGAATCTGACGAAGCAACGGATATTGCTGCTGAACTTGATGAACACCAGCTTAAGGATGTTCTGCAAAAGATAGATAAAGAAGATTCTGATGAAATAAAGCAGCTTCTTGTTTATGATGAGGATACTGCTGGTGGTATCATGCAGAAAGAGATCATCACAGTAAATAAGGAGATGAACCGTTCTGAGATGATCGATTATATTCGAGATAATTATGAAGATGTAGAAAAACTTTATTACATTTTTGTTACTGATAAAGAAAATAAATTAATTGGTATTCTGGAAGCATCCAAACTGCTTTTATGTAAGCCTGAAATGAAGGCAATGGATATAATGAATAAAGATGTGATCTCAGCTCCGGTTGAGATGGATCAGGAAGAGGTTGCCGGGATCTTCCGTAAATATGATATTTATATTTTACCTGTTATAGATGAAGAGAACCATCTACTCGGCAGGATCACGGTCGACGATATTATTGATGTAATCGACGATGAAGCTTCGGAAGATGTTTATAAAATGGTGGGTTTGGAAAATGAGGATAAAGTTTTCACTTCACCTCTCAGCTCAGTTAGGAAGAGGCTTCCCTGGCTAACCCTGAATCTTTTTACTGCCCTTCTTGTTTCTAGTGTGGTGGGAATTTTTGAGGGAACAATAGCACGACTTTCTTTTCTGGCAGTTCTTATGCCTATCGTTGCTGGACTGGGTGGAAACTCCGGAACACAAACACTTACCGTGATCACTCGTGGTATTGCACTTGGTGAACTGACGCTTCACAATACTTACAGGGCAATAGTAAAAGAGATCACAGTTGGGATTATTAACGGCTTATTAATTGGATCTGTTGCCATGTTCATTGCTTATCTTTTGAAAGGGAACATTCTGCTCGGTGCAGTTCTCGGGATATCCATGGTTTGTAATATGTTCATTGCCGGGCTTGTGGGTTCATCAATTCCGGTAGTAATGAAAACTTTAAAAATCGATCCTGCCCTGGCTTCCAGTGTGATAATTACAATGCTGACGGATATTGGTGGATTTGCTTCTTTCCTTGGTTTAGCTACTATCTTATTATAAATTTAAATTACAATTATTCAGGCTGAAGATATTTCTTATATTCTTCAAAAAGTTCTTTTGATATTCTGAAGGGTTTCCCTGACTTGATAAAGACACCTCTTACAATAGCTATATTACAAAGTTCATCAGCACTATTGAAAATTTCCTGTTTCCAGATCGATGTTGCCCTGTTTGCTTTTATCATTCTTGTATCAATTACAACATTTTCTCCCACCGGCAGACCGTTCTTGAAAGTGAGATTGATCTCAGTAAGATAGATGTGAATTCCTTCTTCACTCAATTTGCCAATAGACATACCCATATTTTCCAGAGCTTCTGAACGTGCTTCTTCATAAAGATGAAGATAATTTGCATTATTTAGATGACCATAAACATCACATTCATATCCAAATATTTTTCTATGGTATTTCATGGAACCTCCTAAAGCGTTTTTATTTCAATTTGTTATTCTAAACATGTCAAGATGAAATAAAACTCAATAATAAATTAAGAACAAGAAAACAAAATTATTGACACATAAATTGAACATTAAGATTTTAAGTAAAGGAAAAGAGAATAGGGGGAAAAATGAAAAAGACAATTATTATCTTAACTTTACTTAGTTTTGTTTTATGTTTAAGTGCTCAACTTTCTGAACAGGGTACTCAATCACAGCAAACGGAAAACAAAGGAAAGCTAATCAAACAAGAGAAGCAGGCAGAAAATGAATTGAAATTGAAGAAAACAGAAGAAGCTAAAAAAACAATGCAAGTTAAAGAAGCAGAACAAGACAAAGATCAGAAAGGTTTAAAAGCAGAATTAAAAGCTCTGAGAAAAGCAAATAAAGTATTGCAGTCTGAAAGGAAAAAATTAAAAGAAGAAAATTCAAAACTGAGGGCAAGATTAGAAGAATTTAAACCAGCTGATAATAAAAAAATTAAATCAATCGAAAAAGGTTAAATAAAATAATTTTAGAGGAAGCAATTAACTGCTTCCTCTTTTTTTATGAAATATACTAAAGTTATTTTTCAAACATTTGATCGCCAAAAACAGGGTAAAAAACTCATCGAGCTAATCACGAAAATTGATTCTAACTGTCAGGATGAAACGTTGCGAACAGAATTGCTTCTTGAATTCCAGTCTTACCTAACTTGCATGGATCATAAACTTGAAGATGATTTAACACACTTATCTAAGAGAGAATTTCTTACACTTGCGGTTCCCATAGAACAGGAATTTGGGAAGAACAGAATTGATGATGAATTCGTGATCATCAAGGATGATAAGCATCCGATACAAAGGAAAAATATTCCACTGGTTTTGATCCTGGATGAATTGCGTTCTGCCTTTAACGTAGGTTCCATCTTCCGTACTGCAGAATGTTTTGGTGTTTCTCAGATTTACTTGTGCGGTTATACACCTACGCCGGAAAACAGTAAAGTACAGAAAACTGCTATGGGAACAGATAAATATGTAGAATGGTCAAGTCATCCGTCGATAGAGCAGGTTATCAAAGAATTACAAACAGATGATTTTACAATTTATGCTTTGGAAACAACAACGCATTCACAAAATATTTCGAAAATAAAATTTAAAAAACCAACAGCACTCATTCTGGGAAATGAAGCTCTCGGAATATCAAAAAAGACACTTGAACTAGCAGATGAAATTATACAAATTCCACTTTCCGGTTGGAAGAATTCCTTGAATGTGGGAGTGTGTACTGCAATTTGCTGTTATGAGATCAGCAGACAGTGGAAAAAAAGATAAATTTTGTAATCCTTAAATTATCGAAAGATGTAGTGTCCTTTCAAATTAACCCTCGGGTTCCACTCTTGTCATCCTGAGTTTATCGAAGGATGAAGTTCTCACTCAAGATTACTTACGGAGAATTCCTCCACACTTTGACAGAGCCTGTCCTGAGCTTGTCGAAGGGCTCAGTGTGACATTAAAGCATGAACGATTTAAGGATTTACATTAGTAAATCTTCCAAAGTTCTTCCTCGTCATCATGACGATTCATTCACGATGTTCTTTTAAGGAAGGATGTAGCCAAATTACGAATTGAGAATTAGGAATTAAGAATTAAAGAGTTTATCATTCAACATTAATAATCCTACATCAAAATACCCTAACTCTTCATTAATAGTTCAGCAAGAAGACTCCTCCAACCTTCGTTATAAACTATAGCTTGGCAGGCAGAGTGACGGACTGTTGTCATTTCTGAATTATTGAATTCCCCTTGACCCCCTCTTGAATCAAGAGGGGGAAATGATTCCCTTCTCGAGATTTCTTAAAAGCCTTCCTCTTTGTTAAAGGGGAAGGGCAGGGATGGGGTTTTATTGATTAATTATTTATTTGGATTAATGATTCTGTGGCTTCTTTAACTTTTTCCACTACATTATTCATATCTTCAATAACTAACTCATTATCAAAACGAAGTACTGTGATATTTAAAGATTTCATATAATTATCACGAATTGCATCGTATTCAATTACCATTCTACTATGATGTTGTTTACCATCTACTTCGATGCACAACCTGATTGATGGTGCGTAAAAATCTGCGATATAAACTCCGATCCCATATTGACGGTAGAACTTTATGTTATTAATATTTCGCTTTCTAAGTATATTCCAAAGAGTCTTTTCTGCTGGAGTAGCATTCTTTCGGAGTTCTATTCTTCTATCCATTTGTATTTTTCTGTTATAAATTTTCATAATTTGTAAAACTCCCCCTGACCCCCTCTTAAATCAAGAGGGGGAGAAAGTTATCTTCCTAACATCATCTCCACACCAAGCATTGGTACAACAGCCAAGTCAGTAAGATCATCATCAAAATCTTTGTTTATCCATTTTGGCACATAGAGAATTCCGATGTATGGTGAGATTTTGATGACTGATAATTGAAAAGTTCGAATGGCTGCATTTGCCTGGAAAGTAACAATGGTATCTCCATCGGCATTACCACGGAAAAAACTCATAACACCAACCCCTGCAAGATAAAAAGGAAACCACTTTCTCTCTTTTTTAAATTTTAGATTTGCATCTGACCGGAAAATTACTTCGGGGAATCCTCCGGCTGAAATATCAAGATCCAGTTTCTCATTTATTGGGAAACCAAGCATTGCAGAAAAGATAGGTCCACCAGATAATTCAAGTTTAGCACCAAGATCTATAGCTGTTAATAAGAGAGGGAAAAGTAGAATTATAAGAATAATAAGATCAAACTTTTTCATCGTTCGCTCCCTGTAAGTCATTCAGTTTCAACTCATAGTTATCTAATTGATCAGTGTTAGTTTGGAGTCAAGAAAAGATTTCCAAAATAATTACAACGTGATCCTTGCTTACGGCTCTGCCAATAACTTCACGGGATTCCACACAATGGCAACCGGAACTAATATTGGGTTATAGATAAATATGAATTAATGATTAAAAAGATGAAATAGATATTTATACGAGGACTTCTCCTAAGTATAAATGCAGCAAAAAAAAAGGACGGGTTGATTCCCGTCCTTTTTTTTCAATTTCAATTATATTTTATACTTTTCACCTAGATAACAACTCAATTCGTTTAATCCTATAACTGTCCTGGATCTGTAATCTTTATATTTCTCATTAATCCTTTCTATTAAATACTTCATTTTTTCTTCTGTACAATCTTTCTCAAAATATGTGACAAAAGCCTTTATTATATAATCGTTAAACATGGCAGCTCCACTTGCCCAAGATCTTGATTGATCATCACTCAATAACCATTTTATTGTTATGTAAGCATCAAATATCATGAATGATTTAGATGTTACAACGGTTGGTAATAAGTGTTTTTCAATAATTGATACTTTGGGATTGAAATAGTTTTTCTTGTATAATTCTTGTTCTATCTCTTTCCATCCTGATTCAATAAGAGATAATCCTGGAATTATTTTGATAGATTTGAAATCATAATCACGATTTTTGTAATAATAGGAAAATATCTTCTCAATATATTTTTGAATATAATTATATTCTAATAATAAAGCACCGAAAGTCATTAAAAAGTAATACAAGATTGAACTATAGTAAAAGCCATACCTTTCTGGATAGAAATCAAGAATTATATTATGTATCTTTTCACAAAAATAGTCAATTTCAACATATTGCTCAAATTCTAATAATTCCTTCAAATAAGAAAGCGTTTTAGATTGATTCTCAAAGAAAGATTTCATAATATCGAATTGGTACAAATAATTTGAATTTTTCTTTCTTTTTTCATCACAATCTATGTATGAATCTTGAAAATCTTTAATCAACTCAAGTGATAAAGCTCTGATTTTCTTTTGATCATTATTAACTATGAAATCTCTGTATCTTTTTGAATCTGATTTTGTTGAAATTAATGAAATTTCTAAATTTTGTATTCCTGAATTTATTATCGACAGTAAATCTGAAACACTCGAATTTTCTAAATAAATAATTGGTGTTTCATTGTCTTTTTCATATTTATCTTTCAGTTTATAAAACAATTTGTATTCATCAGAAACTAATGGAAACGTACGATACTGCCAATAAAATGGATAAGCATAAGGTTTCCGAATCATAAAATGATCCATAATCGCTTTATCTCTACCAGCATATCCAATTACAACTATACCATGTCTATCAATAATATACTGAAAATCGTCTGAGATCTTTCGATCGAGAGTTTCTAACTCTTTTACTGTATTTCGGATTTTACCAGTTTTATAATCACCATGTAATTTATATATGCGACATGTTTTAACCTTATCCCAAGATTTTGTTTTTTCCAGAATATCATCTGAAAAAATGACGTCATAATCTATGTTTATCTCATCTAATGCTTTTTCTATAAGATTATCGAAATTCGTAGTAAAGATAAATCTAATCAATCCATTAGAAACCATTTGTGCTATTTGTTTATGTGCTTCACCTGGTGTTTCATCTTTGAAGAATTTTTCTAAATAATCTCGTCTTTCTATTTCACCTCTATGCATAAGTTCTAATATTTCTGAATATCCTAACTTACTAAAAGATTCATGTTGTAGATACCATTCTTCGATATCTTTAGAATGATTTGCAGGTAATTCATCTATTTCCTTTTCAGCAATATACAAAGGTATTAATGTCTCAATCAAAATATCCCAGCCACTTTTTACTCCAGCATCTTTTGATAAGCCTGCGCCAGCGAAAAGAACATAATTCCTATTTCTTGTAGCTAGGCTTGCTATAAGGGGTACTAATTCATTCATTATTTCTCCAAATTAATTCTATTGCTTTTATCATTATTTAATTTTATTCTTTCTTTTTCTATTTCGTTTTATCCAAAAATTCATTAAATATAATCCTAAAGCAATTCCTAAAGCACTAATAAATAGGTTATAAATATATGTTTCACTTTTATACATTGGGCTAAAAATCCCATAAATACCACCAACTAGCCACATTGATCCCAGGATCATACATAATACGAAATAGATGATTCCAATTACGATTGCTTTTATTTTTTCCATATATTCTTCCTATGTTCAATGTTTAGCATCCGTCCTTAGTTTTTCGACTCCGCTCAGGATTACACAAGCGGATGCCTTAATTTGATATCACAAATTGTGATTTCAAGACTCCTTATTTTTAAAACCGATTTCTTTTCTAGGTTTGTCGGGTGTTTCTACCAGTTGCTGTAATACCTCAAACACTATTCGAAATTGTTTGTCATATTTGCTTTCTATCTCTTGCAGTTTACTATTCAGTTCTTTGTTGGTTAGCAGAAGTTTCCGTAGTTTAACAAACGCACGCATGATAGCAATGTTTACATTTATTGCTCGCTTACTATGCAAAACAGATGAGAGCATTGCTATTCCCTGTTCGGTGAAAGCATAAGGTGGATATCGTCGACCACCCCAACTTGAGGTCGCAAATTGCGACTTCAAGATTGTAAACTCTTTATTTGTAAGTTGATACATGAAGTCTTTTGGAAATCTCTCTGGATTTCTTTTAACTTGTTCTGTAAGTCTTTTTGTCTCTACACCATACAATTCTGCCAGGTCACTATCCAACATCACCTTGTATCCACGCAGAAAGACGATCTTATTCATCAGATTTTTCAAAGGTATAACATCATTCATTATTACTCCATTCGATATTCCAAAAAGGTGCAAAAATTATAAAATTAAAGTTTACAGCGGTAAGATTGGAGTTAACTAATTATGTGTCAAATAATTAATTACTATACGCTATCAAATAAATTGATGGTTAATGAATAAATAAAGTTAGCAGTTGGTTCTCTGTTGACAATTCGAACTATAACTATTTTCTTGATTGAGAGATTGGAATCGATGGGAGTGGCAATGACTGAATTATTATATTTAGAAGATAGTTATCTAAAAGAATTTACGGCAGATGTGATCGAAGTTTTCGTGGAAGAAAATGCAATTGTACTGGATCAAACAGCTTTCTATCCTACCGGCGGGGGTCAACCCTGTGATCTTGGTGAGATTGAGTTTAAGGGAAAGGCATCAAATGTAATCAAAGTGAAAAAGATCGACGGCAAGATATTGCATTTCCTGGAAGGTGATCTTCCTGATGCCGGAACTAAGATTTTAGGTAAAATTGATTGGGAAAGACGTTACAAGTTGATGCGGACACACACCTCCATGCATTCAATCAGTGCAGTTGTGTGGCGTGATTATCATGCTAAGGTTACGGGCGGTAATATAGAGCCTCTGGCTGGCAGACTGGATTTTGAATTTGAGAAACTGAATGCTGAAATGACCTCTGAAATTGAAGATAAAGTTAATGCTGAGATCCACAGAGGTCTGGATGTAACTTCCGAAACGTTACCACGAATAGAAGCGGAGAAAATTCCCGACCTGATACGAACAAAGATAAATTTACTTCCTCCCAACTTAACAGAAATAAGAATCGTAAAGATCGGTGATCTAGATTTGCAAGCTGATGGTGGAACTCATGTAAAAAATACTTCCGAGATTGGTACGATTAAAATTGTAGGTTACAAAAGCAAAGGCCGTATAAATAAACGAATAAAGATAGAGATAGTGTGATACTTAAACACTAATCTTAATGGTGCAATTACTAATAAACTAAAAAACAATTTGACAAAAACATCTCTATTTCAAAAATAGCTTTGTATTGTAAAGTACTTTGAAAATAAAAAGGAGATGTTAAATGGATCAAATTACAAATGAACAAGCATTAGAAGTTATTAAGGACATGATCGAGAGAAGGAAAATGAAACACAATCAGACAGGTTTTTATCATTTATTATGGGGTATTCTTATCTCTTGTGCAATTGTTGCTATGTATGTTTTGGTCGGATCTGGATTAGATCATCTGATCGTATATTCCTGGGCAATATTTGTAGTTGGAGGAGCGGTTGCCAGTTTTGTATACGCAAAGCGGACATATGAAAAACAAGGTAGTAGCAAAGACTTGGATCTTGGTTTAAGTTCTATCTGGATTGGAACTATGATAGCGATGTTTTTTGTTGCTTTCATCTTTCCCATACTTAATGCATATAAATGGCACGTGATCTATACAATGGTATGCTTGTTAATAGGAATTGCGAATATATCTACCGGAATTCTGATAAAACAAAAGATATCTTTATTTAACGGAATCCTCTGGTGGATAGGAAGTATACTTTTTCTAATCATTAGAAATGAGCTTGTTTTCATGGGAGTATTTGTTTTACTTTTAGTTGTTAATAATATTATTCCCGGGTTCCATTTATATAATCTGGCAAGGAAACAAAATGGAAACTAATTTTGCAGAATTAGATTCCATTATACATTCCCGGGTTCGTCTTGCTATCATGGTCCTGCTCCTTCAAACCGAATCTGCTAATTTCACATATCTAAAAAAAGAGATCGATGTTTCCGATGGTAATTTGAGTTCGCACTTGAGGAAACTGGAAGAAGCTAAATACATAAAAATGAAGAAAAGCTTTGAAAATAGAAAACCGAAAACAGCTATTTCTCTTACAGATAAGGGTAGGACTGCTTTGGATGAATATACAAAAAATCTTGAAGAATATCTTCACTTAGTATCTGAGAATAAACAAAAGTAGAAAAAAAACGGGCTTTCGCCCGTTTAGGGAGGATGCTACTTTTTTTATTTTTAGGAGCTTAGGGATACTTATTATGGATGCGCCAGTTGGATAGTGAAGCCAAGTTTTGCATACGTTTGCTTAACATCACTATCTGTAAGAAAACTGTTGTCTACTACAGCGAGATTAATTTCTGTTCTTCTCCAGAAATAAGAAAGTCCTAAAGTAAGGAATTTTCTATCTTCAAATGTATCGGAATCAACCCAGTAATCATATTTATTGCCTGCATTATCTGTAATTGTGTAGTCTGTATTGCGGATGTCAAAATTTGTAAACATACCTGTTCTAATTTGCAATTTTTTAAATGGGGTATATTCTAAACCAAAATGGAAGTTATTGCTGTCTACAAATTCAGGCATTTCTGAGTATTGTTTATAGCTGAAATCAAATAACACCGATAGTGGAATATTGGGAGTGGAGAACTTTGTTCCAACCAGTATTTCCATAGGGAATATATTTTTATCAAATTCCAAACATACAAATCTACAGTCCGTAGTCAGTTTTTTTTCTACAGGAATTAATACCGACATGCCAAAGGAGAGGTTTTGCATTGGAGAGTAGATTGCTCCTAGTTTTGGTCTGAACAATAAAAAATCTAACTCTCCGCAATAGCTGGCCAAACTTCCATTCTCCAATGGATAAACGTTATTGATCTCAGAATGGTAGATATCTAAATTCAAACCTACTCCAAATCTGAACTTCTCAAGAACATAGGAGATAGGAATATTTACAGATCTAATGTAACGCTTCTCGTTTAATCGGAAGGTCTCAAGTATTTCACCATTGTGTGTATTATAGACTTTGCCTAAGTCCATATTGTAGCTGCTCTTTGCAGAGTACATTATCCCGACTTGTACATATTCTGTAAATTTGTAGGCAAAAGCAGCTGCCACACCAGAACGATAACTTGTAACTTCATTGCCGTCATTAGTGATATCAGAGAATAAATTTACATCGTTTTTTAAACCATATTCATAATAGATCTGAGCATCGTTCTTAATATCAAAAGAAGCAGGATTAATATTGGAAAATGATATACCACCAACATCAGCAACTCCTGCATAACCTTGCCCTGCGATTTCTGCTGAAACCAGATTATCTGCATAAAAATCGATAACCGGCTTACAAGTGCCTTCCTGTTGATCTAATTCAAAAGTAACACTTAATAAGGGACTAATAAGTCCAAGTAAAATAATCAGTATAATATGTTTTAACATTTTAGAACCTCCTTTTGATTCAATGTTTTTACATCTTAAATATGCAATTAGCGTGCCATGCTGCTAATCGCATGGTAATAAAGAAGTTGCAGGATGTTGATGTAAATATTGGATGTGCGTATTTGAACACATTTCGTACGATAGCGGGCAGATGAGTATTTAATTTTAACAAGGTGGTTAGCTTATTTCATCAATATCTTTTTTATAAAGAACTTCTTTAGATCTATTAATGTAATAAGCAATTCCTGTGCCAGTGGTTAGAACATACAAATACGGTGTATATTACACATTCTTATTGAATGATATGTTCGATCATAATAGTTATACATCCACTAGAGAACGGTTTCTTAGGGAATTGAACTTTTAACTAAAGCAGATTCTATATAAATTTCTATTATTTTTAATTTGTTATATAAATTATATTTTTGATGAAGAATGAAGTTGAAAGTATATCAATTTGATAAAAAAAACGGGCGGAAGCCCGTTTTGTGTGAAACTATTTCAGTAGAATTATTCTGATAATTTCTTCTCATTCTTTAAATATTTGTTGCCTTCCTGTTTTATAAGTTTGCTTCTTAAGAGAGAATTAATAATGTTCTTGGCGAAGTATTTATCAGATTGGAATAGGCAATCGTCCTGAAAGCTTTTATTCATTTCATGTTTTGATGTACTATCGAGAATTTCCAATACATCATCCATCGTAATGCCTTTCTCTTTGATCTTATTTAATACCTTTTTTTCTATCGGTCGCATATTTTATTTTTCCTTTTTAGAAACTTTTGGACAAAAAGATCATTAACACCAAAGTTGTCAAAAGGATATAAATAAATGAAGAAATTATTGGTTATAGTTTATTACTGGCCGCCAAGTGGAGGGGCAGGAGTTCAACGCTGGCTGAAATTTGTGAAGTATCTTCCACAGTTTGGTTGGCAGCCAACCGTTATCACCACCAAGGATGGTGATTATCCTGTTATTGATGAATCTCTTTTCGAAGAAGTTCCTACGGAGGTCAAAGTTATTCAAACAAAAACTCCAACTTTTGGAAAGTTATTTAAAAGATTAATTGGTAAAAATTCCGAAATTCCATACGGCAGTTTAGAAAGTAATTCTACAGATTCTTTATTCAAAAAATTATCTATTTGGATAAGATTGAATTTAGTAATCCCTGATGCGCGTAAAATTTGGAATAAGTTTGCCTACGAGGCAGCCAGAGAAGAACTGTTAACAAACAAATATAATGCAGTAATAACGTCTGGACCTCCGCATTCTACTCATCTGGTTGGATTAAAGCTGAAGAAAAAATATAATATCAAATGGATAGCCGATTTCCGCGATCCGTGGACAGAAATTGCTTTCATGAAAAATATCAAACGATGGAAATCAACTGATTTCATTGATAGATTATTGGAAAGGAAAGTTATCAATAATTGTGATATTCTTCTGGCAACAGCTCAGAAAATAATCGATGATTTCGGAAATAAAAATAATATGCGATTATTAACAAATGGCTTTGACGAACAGGACTTTGAAAACGTAAAAAAAAGAGAAAATAATATTTTTTTTAAGATCAACCATTTCGGATTACTAACTCAAGGAACTGATCTATCAAATATATTCGAAGTAATGCGAAAATTAGAGAAGAAAAAGATCGATAAAATTCAATTTAATTTTTGGGGAAACATTAGTAAAGATGTTGTATCTTCTGTAAAAGAAATTGGATTTGAAAATAAATTTAAATTTCATTCATATCTTTCTCATAAAGAAATGTTGTCTGAGCTAGTTAATTCATCAATGTTGCTACTTGTTCTGAATAATGTTCGAAAAGGAATTATACCCCTAAAACTATTTGAGTATATGGGAAGTAATACAGCAATTCTTGGAATTGGTGATTCAGCAAGTGAACCTGCTGTAATTATTGAAGAAACTAAAAGCGGTAAAATGTTCGATTATGATAAAGTGGATGATATTGCAGATTTTATTGAAACTAATTATAAATACTGGAAAGCTGGAAAGACTTTTATACTATCAAAAGAAATAAAAAAATACAGTAAAATAAACCAAACCAAACAACTTGCAGAAATTTTAGAAAAAATGTAAAAAAAGCCCCTCGATCTAAGGGGCTTTAGTTTTATTTTTTCGCTTATTTTATCAATCCCAGCCAGTCACCCAATAAGAATTGAATACGTCCGATAAGTAATGATACACGAGCCATCACGGTATATCCAAATGAAGCACCGAACCCGATCATCATGAACCAGATACCTACGTTAGTAACTTTACCGTAAACACCTTTATGCGCTTTAGAGAAGAAGAAATACAACAGAATAGTTACCGTTCCAATAAAAATAAGAGCAGTATTGATGTTATCTATTGGTAGCATTGCGCTTCTCATTTGTACAAGTACAGATGAATGCAAGGACATTGGTATGCTCATTCCGATAATAGCCATACCAAACACGATTGGATATCTGGAAAGCCAACCAAGGTTTTTACTGAATCTGAACATATATAGCATACCTAATAATGCAGGTAAAATAATTATAAATTTATGGTTTAAGAAAATTGGTGTATAAACATAAGGCATAAACACGTTTTCATAAACCAGTGGAATTGCATAACCCATAGAAACCCCTACAAGTAAAGCTTCTGCGAATTTATAGAAAGGATTATCTTTATATAAGAACGAGAAGATACTTAAGGTTAGGAATGCTGCGACGAAATTACTTATTGTTTCAAACATGTTTCCCCCTATAATTCCTTTTTCCTGGTAATGAAATAACCAATATTTCCCAGCAGGATAAAGAAGATCATCATGATATGAGCAATAGATTGTGCGTTCATACCAATACGTGCTTTCTTGTATTTGTAAGGAACTGTATCTCCGGTAATTGGAACACGTGTTTCCTTAATGATCTCTTTGCTGAATGGTCTTCCATTAGGATAATCTTCGCTTTCATAAGCCGCAAAAACATCAACTAGCTTTTCATATTCGGCAGCACCTTTAAGTCCTCTGAATATTCCCATAAGTTGCCCTGTTTGCAAGTACGGATAGTTATCGGCAACCATCACAGCCGTAACACCGGCAGCAATATTAGCACCAAATCTAGCTCTTGCGTATGTGATCCACGTAATGGCACTACTACTTCCTGCAAAGTCAACCACCAAGTTCATATCATCATAATTTTTGATGTTTTTCATGATCTCCAGGTTCTCAACTTTTCTACCTTGAGAATCAGTTTCTACTGCTTTTGAAATATCATCACCCATTCCAAGCATTATTGGTAATCTTAGAACATATGGTTTATATCCAAAGTTACAGTAGTCAACACCGGATTGAACATCGAAATCTTCTTTGGCTGTATTAAGGGCATAATCTACCAAAGGTGCAGCTGCAGGTAGCCAGCAAATAGTAAAGACCTTGATGTTTCTCTCGAAACAATGTCTTAATACTGAGACTTCCATCGGGAATAATTCCGGCATTGTAGATGCATCATGGGTAAATGACATCAAAATTGCTTTAGTTTCATCACCTGCGAAAGAATCTATTTTTTTGTAAATATCTTCTGTAGGTTTAGTTACATAGGTACGTGAATTAAATGGGATGAGGAGTGGAATAATTATAGATAATGCTACAACAATGTAGATGTAGCGTCTATCAATATTCTGCATTCTATCGAAGAGTTTGATTACATTCTTATTCTTATTCATATTAATCACCTCCACCCAGATAAGTTCTTTCAATTCCAAGCAATATCTTAAGTGAAGTAGCGGTCATTCCAAGTCCCACACCGATCATAATTGCACGTTTAGCAGCCAGGTTGGGAACATTAAGAATCCAAGTAGATGATTCCGGAATCCATTTTGAGATCATAGCACCAAGTGGTACTTGTCCCAGCATAACTATAATAGCTGCAATTAGAAGAACTGTAGCTTCTGCAGATCTGGCACGGAATGCCTTATATGCTGCGGATGCTATATAAAATGCCAGTAATGCAAACATTGTTGCACTCATAGGCATTTGAACATTCTCAAATAACCACATATATGGTGTTCCAGATTGTGTTCCCCACATAAATCCTGCAAATGCTGTAAATACAAGACCGGCAAGTGTTATAACGCTGTACTGCCAGTTAGAAATTTTTCGTTTGATCTTGGTTCCATGAACCATAAATAAACTCATAATACCAAGTGATACTGCGAATGGTGATACAGCTTTTACCCAATCCTGGTACCAATCGAAGAAATCAGTAGATATTTTGTGAGGGATAAATGAATGTGCTACAAACATAAATCCCAGGGTTATGATTATTATTAAAGGAATTTGTCGTTTCATTTATCCTCCTATTTCTCTGGAAATGCATTTATCAGGAATGTTGCATGAGCTGTTGAAAGCAAGGTTCCGATAACTACAAACGCTAATATTACAAATTTAGTATAATCAGATGCTTTCAGTGTTCCAAGTTGCAGTGGCTCACGTGCAAGATAGGCTGAAGCAGCATATAATTCTTCTCCGATAAGTGTATAGTCACAGGTTGTAATAAAGAACGGGATCTGTGTAACAGCATCTGTACCGGCTATTTGGATTGCTCCGGTTGTGTTACCTGTCTCGGTCATAATAAGTGCTTCTGCCCAGAACATTCCCATATAGAAGTTAGTGGCAGTTTTCTCACGGATCATGACGCCATTAACACCAGCAACAAATGCAAATTGAGCGGTCGTGATAAAGAAAACACTGTTTTTATCATGAGAATCTGGACGCCCAGCTTCATAATGTGCTTCTTTTACAACTTCCTGTGCAATTGGAAGTACAATGTAATCACGCACTGGAACTAATATTTTAGTGTCATATTCAGCAGCTTTTTTGGCAACACGACCTAATATTGAAAGCCCTGCAAGAGTTGCCACATCAGTGATTCCAGATAGTCCGGGAACAAACAAAATTGGTTTTCCCATTTCGGTTGCACGTCCAATAGCATTATCAATCTCATCAATTCCTGCGATTGGTCTTATATAAAGTTCCTTACCACTCTTTGCTTGCCTTATCATGAATAATACCATAAATCCAAAAATAAATGTAGCAATAAGAGCCGGTAATTTATCTGCCTGGAACCAGTTGGGAATGGGATAAAAATGATCTTTTCCTAATGTTGGGTAAGTTTCTCTTGCAGATTCATCAAATGGTAGTTTGGCAACATTGTCTGTAGTGTAAACTTCAGAAATTGCAAAGTGTGCTTCTCCATCTGTTTTCACCATCTTATATTTAAAAGAACGTCTGGCAATATTTTTAACTTTTTCCAAGAATTTTATTCTTGCTTTATTATTCTTAAATGTAGCAGCTTTTTGCAGTATTGGATCGTTCTCAGTAAGATCAATCTGAGCTTGATAGTACTCGATTGCATCATCAGCATTAGCAATTTCAGCTTCAGTTTCTAATGTGTCTTTCGATGCAATATACTCAGCAATTTCTTTTTCGTAATTTTCAATGGATTTTGCAACTTCTTCTGCATAGAGATTAGTGCCTACGTTATTTTTTAACTCATCATCCATTCTTACATTGAAGGTTGGAGAAACCATGAACAATCCTTTCTTTGCATCAAATTTACTAACACCTTTATAAATTATGCTTCTGTAACTTACATTATCAACTATGCCACGTTGAGCGCCGAGTGTATTCTTGGAAAGCCGCCATTCTTCGTTTGAATAATTATTTTTGTAAACGGAATAAGTATATTTATTAACCTCTTCACCATTAAGGAATAATACTCCCGGCTGCAGAGATTTCACATCTGGATTAAAGATAAGATCTTGAGTAAATAATTGATCTTCACCGGAATCCCCATTAACAACAACTCTCATCTCGAAAGAAATTCTGTTAGATGGCTCTTTCAGGGTAATCTTTAATTTACTATCCTGATAAAATTCATTAATAGTAGTGATCTTATTACCCGATTTATCAAAAATGGTAAAATAAACATTTTTAACTTTATCATATTTTACGTTTTTATAAATATCATAATTAACAAGTATTTTTGTTTTTTCATCGTTCAGATATGTACAATTTGTTAAGAAAACAGTTGGTTTTTCCCAGTAAATTGAGTTATAATTACCCTTGTCACTTTTTCTGTCTTCAACTGTCCATTCATTAGAAATTTTTGGAAGATCAACAGAATTAACAATATCAAATAGACTTGGATCTGAGAATGTTTCATATCCTGCTCTATCTTGAAGTGAAAATACTGCAACATAGTCTTCAATATTTCCAACTTCAACATCAATGTTATGTTTATCATTAATGATCTTTCCATCTATAATATCAACTGCAACGGTATTGTCTGGAGTATAAGGATAACCACAATACCTTTGATATATAAGTTGAGCAGGATTTTCAAGAGTAGTTTCAAATTCAGGATCCATTTCTGCTTTTTGCTGCTCTTCAACATAAGCATTAAATTTATTAAGATCAATTTTCTTAACAAGGTATAAACTGTGATTACTTTGGTCATCTGTAAATAAAGATCTTATCCATTCAAATTGCAGACGGGTTTGATCTTCAACATAAACAGAATATAATTGCTGGATCTTCTCTGGTGAGTTGTCAATTGGAATACCTATAGCAGGTTCAGCATGAGGCATGTATTTACGTGATTCTGTCACGGCTATCACAGTATAGTAGTATTCTTTATCAGCTCTTAATTTTTTCAAGATATAAATGAAATGACGTAATTTTAATCCGGCATATACTTCAGTTTCATCATCTTCAGTAATTTCTATCTTTGTATTTTTATATAGAAAATCTTTTTCCATGATAACACCTAAAAGTCTATAATTGGTTAGTTGAGGTCCGGTAACTTCCAGGTCTCTTGGTAAACGTCCAAAAAGTGGACTATTATCCGATTGTTGTTTCTCTTTTTTCAATTTTCTGGGAGATTGAATATCAACAAATCGATTATAACCAGAATCATAATAATACATCACATCTCCGGCAACACCTGTTTTTACATTAACATCAACCTTACCATGGTAGAAAAGAGAATCGGGGGAAACACCGCGGTATATACGGTATTCAATGATTCTTTTTTCTTTTGGTAAAGGTTTCCAGCTTAATACTAACCCACTCCCGTCATCATCTGGTATGTCATCTGCTTTAAGGTTTTCTACAATATAACTTGATGTATCAATCGCAGCATGTGAAGGGATGGGAGCCAGTAAGAATCCAAAAACCATTAAAAACAGGATCGATCCCGTTTTAGCATAGTTTAATTTCATATACTTCTCCTTTTTATTATTCTTAGTGCTTCTAATATGATTTTTTCAAAAACATCTATTTCACCTTATTGTGTCAATCATAATTTTGCATAAATAATGAGCATATTTACATCAGAATTATTCGGTCGAATCAATTGTTGATCCTGCGATAAAATATCTTTGTAAACTTTGTATTGAAGATAAGAAATTATCCATCTCATTTTTGGGTACTGGAGGTCCTGAAACATTTTTCAAACCTAAAGGATTTATGGCTTTATTATAGTGATAGATAGTATAATGTAGATGATTACCTGTGGATAATCCGGTTGATCCAACATAACCTATAATATCGTGCTGTTTAACTCTATCTCCAACCCTGTATTTTCCATAACTGCTAAGGTGACCGTAAAGCGTTTTATATCCATTTCCATGTCTTATCATTATGGTATTGCCATATCCGCCTGTTTTTCCATTTACAGTTGGGTGTCCACCTTTCCATCCTCTATGAACAATTGTTCCGTCAGCAGAAGCTTCTACCGGAGTTCCATAAGAAGCTGCATAATCTACACCATTATGGAACCTGGTTTTTTTTGTTATTGGATGATATCGGCTTCCAAAATAGGATGAGATTCTTTTATAGTTTAGAGGTGATTTAAGAAATGCTTTTTGAATACATTTTCCTTTGTTATCATAATATCTGGTTTCATTTTTGTTGTTTGTATATCGATAAGCAATTTCATCATAATTTTTACTGGAATATTTAGCAGCAAGGATATTTCCTGATTTCACGAAATTTCCATCTAAATCCATGTTCTTTTCGTAAACAACATGGAAATTATCTCCCTTTTGCGGATCTATAAAAAAATCTATATCCCATTGAAATATTTGTGTGAACATTACAATTGTTGCAGGATCGATACCATTATTACTCATGCCCTGCCATAAAGAAGATTCTATCTCGCCTTCTGTCATAAAAATTTCTTTTACTAACTTAAGAGTGTCAATCTGAGAGTAGAAAACTCCGGAAGTATCTCTAATAATTCTGTAATTATGAACCTGATCAGGTTTAAAACTAAGTTCTTGAATAATATTAAGAGTATCTAATTTTATTATAAAGCTATCATTGGGATGAGCATGTCTGAGATTGTAAAGTGAATCCAGTTTATTCACAAGCATGTAAACCATCCCATTCTCTATTCCTTCCTTCATCAGTGCATTAGCAAGTGTTTCACCTTCTTCAAGTATCCCTATTTTATATATAAATGGATCAATCTCATCTTGTATTTCTTCGTTAGATTTTGTGCAAGCTAACAGCAATAAAAGAACGAGTATTAATAAACCAATTTTTTTCATATTCAATTTTCCAATTTTTCTGCTTTTTTGTGATAAGTGTGAAATATGTCAAATGAAATCAGTAAACACGCAAAAAACTTGACCTATAGAGCAATTTAAAAGGATTTGAATATTATTAGATTTAATTAAAAGGAGTTATATGTTTAATATTATTGGTGCTTTAGTAGCTTTAGGAATTTTGGTAACTGTTCATGAATTTGGGCATTTTATTGCAGCTAGGATTTTTAATGTAGAAGTAGAGAAATTTTCAATTGGATTTGGTCCCAAATTATTAGCTTTTACAAAAGGTAAAACAGAATATAGAATTTCATTGATTCCGCTTGGTGGATATCTGAAGATGAAAGGTGAAAACCCTGATGATGAAAATGAAAATACGGAAAATTCATTCAAAACAAAAAAGTGGTGGCAGCGTGCAATAATAGCTTTTGCTGGACCTTTTGCTAATTTAATTTTAGCTTTGCTTATTTTCATTTTCATTTTTGCCATTGGCAAACATTTTGAAGATCAGCTTCCAATTGTGGGTGAAGTTAGTGCAAATTATTCTGAGTTTGTTCAAGAAAAAGATACAATATTACAAGTAAATAATAATAATGTGAATGGTTGGACTCAAATAATCCAATATACCAAAATTGATGAAGAGAATACATATTTAATTGAACGTAATGATGAACAAATTTTAATTACAAATAATAAAGTTAAACCACAAACATGGATAACTGAAATTTTACCCTACGTTCCTGCAGTAATTGGAGAGGTAGTACCGGGAATGGCTGCATATAAGGCCGGTTTAATGAATAATGATGAAATTCTATCGGTTGATGGAAAAGATGTGAAAAACTGGTACGAAATGCGTACTGCGATCACAACTAATGAAAATGAATCAATTACTCTAAAGATAAAACGCGGTGATGATATCTTTGAAAAATCTTTAACACCTGAAGAAAATATCTTAGATAACAACCGGATTATCGGAGTCACGCAGTACATGCCTGTGAAATATGTTGAGAAGTATAGTTTGTTGAAATCAATAAAATACGGTACGATCGGAACTATCAATTTTGTATATCTGAATTATGCGATGCTATATAAATTAATAGCAAATCCAAGTGCAATCAAGAATAATCTTGGTGGTCCCGTGATGATCTATGCAATGTCTGCTCAAACTGCTAATAAAGGTCTTGATAGCATTCTCTCTTTTATTGCTGCAATCAGTTTAATACTGATGATAATGAATTTACTTCCAGTTCCAATATTAGATGGTGGTCATATTTTCTTTTGTTTCATCGAAGGGATCAGAAAGAAACCTTTGAGTATCAAAATTCAAATTGTATTACAAAATATTGGGCTTTTCATACTCGTATTCTTAATGATCTTTGCTTTCTGGAATGATTTCAGCAGACTATTTAGTCGTAGCATTTCTATTAAAGAACATAAAATTCAGATTGAGAATGGAGGTTAATATTTTTGATTTCAAAATTGAAGCAAAATGTGAAAGTGCACGAGCAGGTATTTTACAAACTCCTCACGGTGAAATTAAAACACCAATATTTATGCCGGTCGGCACAAGAGCAACGGTTAAAACTTTAGATCCTCAAGATCTGAATAATGTGAATGCACAAATAATTTTAGGGAATACATATCATCTGTATTTGCGTCCGGGACATGGACTCATTAAGAAAGCAGGTGGTTTGCATAAATTTATGGGATGGGATAAACCGATTCTAACTGATAGCGGTGGTTTTCAGGTAATGAGCTTGGCTGGTTTGCGTAAAATTACACCGGAAGGAGTTCGATTTCAATCTCATATTGATGGAAGTTATCATATGTTTACACCGGAAAAAGTGATTGAAATTCAAAATGCAATTGGAGCTGATATTATCATGTCTTTTGATGAATGTCCTCCATATCTGGCTACTAAAAAATATGTTGCTGATTCTTTAAAGATAACTCTGGATTGGGCTGCAAGAGGGAAGGGCGTTCATAAAAATACTGGGCAGCAGGCATTATTTGGGATCGTGCAAGGTGGAATTTACGAAGATCTGCGTGAAGAAAGTGCTAAGAAATTGATGGAGATGGATTTCCCAGGATATTCTATTGGCGGTCTGGCAGTTGGTGAGAGAAAAGAAGATATGTTCAAAATCACAAAATTTCTCAATAATATTTTACCAATTAATAAACCAAGATATTTAATGGGAGTTGGAACACCGGTTGATCTACTTAATAATATAGAAAATGGTGTTGATATGTTTGATTGTGTAATGCCGACCAGAAATGCAAGGAAGGGAACAATCTTTACATGGAATGGGAAAATGATAATAAAATCTGCCAGGTATAAAGAGAATTTTTCGCCAATTGATGAAAATTGCCAATGTTATACTTGCCGGAATTTTTCTCGTGCCTATATTCGTTATTTATTCAATGTTAATGAAATATTGGGAATGCGATTAGCTTCTATTCACAGCCTGTATTTCTATTTGGATCTTGTTACAAAAGCAAGAGAAGCAATAATAGATGGGAGTTATGTCAAATTCAAAAATAAGTATAAGAAAATTCTCGATATGAAAATGGAGTGATTATGAGTAAATTTACTGAGATTGATCTTTCTAACCTTAAGAAAACCTCGATCAAATCCAGAGCAAGTTTAATAAAAAAAGAGATCTTTTCTAAACCCGGTTTAAAAAATTTTAAAGAATTTACACAATCCTTACCAAATATTCTCAAAGCAAAAGATTTCAATGAACTATTGAATAAATGCGTTCAAGCCTATAATAATGATAAACCTGTTATCGTTGCATTAGGTGGGCATGTGATTAAATGCGGATTAACCTCAATCATTATTGAGATGATGGAAATGGGGTTGATAACAGCATTGGCTTCGAATGGTTCGGTAGTTATTCACGATTACGAAATTGCCAGATTTGGAGAAACTTCCGAAAATGTAGCAGTTGCATTGGAAACAGGTGAATTTGGAATGGCAAAAGAAACTTGTGACGGGATAAATAAAATAATTAATTCTGCGTATAAGAAATTTGGTTACGGAGAAGCGATCGGGAAAAATCTGATTGAAATAAAAGCTGAAAATAATCATCTTTCCCTTTTTGCCAGTGCTTACAAATTGGAAATTCCATTTACAGTGCATGTAGCTTTGGGAACCGATATCGTTCATCAGCATGAAACGGCAAATGGTGCTGCTATTGGTGATTGCTCAATGCGTGATTTTAGAATTTTCTGCAATAATTTAATCGAACTTAATGATGGTGGTGTTTTCCTGAATTTTGGTTCAGCAGTTATTATGCCCGAAGTATTCTTGAAAGCCGTAACGGTTGTTCGCAATCTGGGTTATCCACTAAATAATTTTTATACTGCCGTTTTTGACATGAATATGCATTATCGACCAAGAACCAATATTGTTGACCGTCCAACTTTAAGCGGAGGTAAAGGTTACTATTTTATTGGGCATCACGAGATCATGATACCCCTGTTTTTCCAAACCTTAAAAGAGAGAATAAAGAATGCGTAAAATAGTATTAATTATTTTCTTATTTCTTATTTTAATATCTCTTTCTGCAGAGGAAAAAATTATTAAAAAACAGCCAATTAAAGCTGCTATTCTTTCCTGTTTTATTCCGGGAGGAGGTCAATTATATAATGGGAAATATTTAAAATCTGGATTTGTGTTTGCAGTAGAAGGAAGTTTCATTGCTCTTGCAACATATCATCATCTCGAGGCAGAAAGATATTATGATAGATATAGGGTTACTGGGTCAGGTTTAGATTATGATGAATATGTTAAGTATTATGAAAGACGTCAAAGTGACTTTTTCTGGATTGGAACAATTATTTTCCTGTCTGCCATAGATGCCTATGTTGATGCTCATCTCTTCGATTTTGAAGAGAAAAAAAATAAAATTCATCTTAAATTTGAAAATAATACAGTTGGATTAGTTTATAATTTTTAAGGAATAAAGAATGAATAAAAAATTTGTGATTGCCATAGATGGTCCAGCTGCTTCCGGTAAAAGTACTACGGCTAAACAATTGGCAATAAAATTAAAATATATTTATATTGATACAGGAGCAATGTATCGTGCCTGCGGTTTGTGTACTCTATTGCAAAATATAAGTTTAGATGATGAAGTTGCCCTAAAAAAGATGCTTGATAAAATTAGTATCAAAATAGAATATGCAGAAAAAGGTAATAGAATATTTCTAAATGGGGAAAATGTCTCAGAGCGGATTCGAGAAGCAGATATCACCAAGTTATCTTCTCAGATTGCCGTGATTGGTATGGTTCGTAGGAAGATGGTTGAATTACAGCGTAAAATGGGTGAAGATGGTGGTGTTATCATGGATGGAAGAGATATTGGGACAATTGTTTTCCCGAATGCCGATTTTAAGTTCTTTATGCTTGCTGACGTGGAAACACGTGCTTTGCGCAGATGGGAAGAAATGAAAAATAATAGGAAGAACATTACATTGGAAGAAATTAAAGAAGAGCTGATCTGGCGTGATAGAAATGATACTACTCGCAAAATCTCTCCATTACTACAGGCTGAAGATGCAATTCCTATAAATAACAGTGAAATGACCATAAAAGAACAAGTCGAAATGATATATTCTGTAATAGAGCGGGGGTAAAATGCGAAAAAGTTATTCCTTTATAACGGCATGTGTAAGAGCGTATATGAAGATTTTTTGGAAATTAAAGATAATCAACAGTGAAAGATTAATAGAGGTTTCTGATTGCATTATTGCTGCAAATCATATCTCAGCATTTGATCCGCCATTTATTGGGTCTATAATTCCAACAGAAATTCATTATCTTGCTAAAGCGGAATTATTTAAAAATAAATTAGCTGGTGCTTTTCTTCTATATGTAAATTGCATTCCTATTAAACGTGGAAGGATAGATAAATCTGCTATCACTATGGTAAAATTGATTCTCAGAAATGGGCACTCAATTCTGATTTTCCCAGAAGGTACAAGAAAATCAAGTAAAGTAAAAGCAGGTATTGGTAAATTTGCAATTGAAACAAAGAAGGATATCATTCCAATGTATATTCATAATTCAACGAACTTCTTGAAATGCTTTTTAGGAAAGGAAAGATTGAAAATTGTTATTGGAGAGAAGATCACTGCAAAATCATTTGCTGAAATGGCAAATATAAAAGAAAACTATAAAAATTTGACAGACAGCGTTATGGAAAAAGTATACGAGTTGAAAAATGAATGTTAGAATTGCTAGAAATTCCGGTTTTTGTTTTGGAGTAAAAAGAGCTATAAAAATAGCACTTAAAACTTCAAGAGAGAATCATGAGGTTGTTACATTGGGTTCGATTATTCATAATCCACAAATGGTAGCAAAACTTGAAACTGAAAATATTTTTAAAGTTGAAAATGTTAGTGATATTAAAGGGCGACCTACAATAATTCGATCGCATGGTGTAAAAAAAGAAATTCTGGAAGAATTAGAAAAGAATAAAATCGAAATAATTAATGCAACATGTCCGTATGTTTCAAAAACTCAGGATTATGCGAAATCATTATCAGAAGATGGTTATAATCTAATTATTTTAGGTGATAGCAATCATCCGGAAGTTAAAGCTTTGCGTTCATATGTAAATAAGGAAGTTATAATTGTGGCAAATGCAGATGAACTTGAAGATAAACAATTTAAAAAAGTTGGAATTATTTCTCAAACGACCAGAAGAGTAGAAGATCTTCAAAAACTGGTAAAGAAATTAGTCCCTAAATGTCATGAAATACGTGTTATAAACACTATTTGCAACGCTACAACCATCAGGCAGAATTCAACTTTAGATCTTGCAAAAGAGAGTGACATTATGATTGTGGTAGGTGGTAAAAATAGTTCGAATACAAAAATGCTTGCCAGAATTTGCGAAAGTTTAGTAAAGACCTATCATATTGAAACAGCTAGTGAAATCGATAAAATGTGGTTCAAAGATAAACAGGATATTGGTTTAACCGCTGGAGCTTCTACACCCAATTGGGTAATTATAGAAGTGTACAATAAAATCTTAGAGTGTATAGGGAATATTAATAAAGTCGATAATATCGAGGATATTCCTGGTTTTAAGGAGGAATGATGTTTGTTAACGATCAAAAAGATGAAGTTTTAGAAACAAATGAAACTATCGAAAAAACAGAAGATGAACAATCTGAAGTTCAAGAAGAATCTAATGAAGAAAAAACAGAAGTAAAAGAGGAAGAGAAAAAAGAAGAAAAAAAAGAGTTGAGTACTGATGATTTTGAAGAAGATATGGAATCTTTACTTGATGAACATTTCAAAAAATTTGAGCAGGGGAAAATTGTTGAAGGTATTGTAATAAGTGTTGATGAACGTTCAGTACTTGTTGATATAGGTTTTAAATCTGAAAGTGCGATATCAATTCGTGAATTTTCAAATTCTAATTTACCTGAAGCAGGCAGTAAAATTAAAGTTTATATCGATTCTGTGGAAGACGGCATTGGAAGACTTAGACTTTCTAAAAAGAAAGCAGATTTTTATCTAAATTTGGAAAAACTTGAAAAGATCATGGGAGAAAATCAATCCGTTACTGGAATTCTCAGACGTCGTGTAAAAGGTGGGATGATAGTTGATCTGGAAAATTTGGAAGCTTTTTTACCAGGATCACAAATTTCCACAAAACCTATCCCGAATTTAGATCAATTCATAGGGAAAGAAACAAAATTTAAAATTATCAAAATTGATAAAGACCGCCGGAATATCATCGTTTCCAGAAAACAGGTTCTCATCGAGGAGCAGCAATCACGCTTAGAGGGTTTGAAAAAAGAAATTTCTGAAGGTGCAGAACTTGACGGTGAAGTTAGAAATATTACTGATTATGGTGCTTTTATTGACTTAGGTGGAATTGATGGATTGCTCCATATTACTGATATGAGCTGGGGGCACATCAAACATCCTTCTGATATGTTGAATATTGGAGATAAAGTTAAAGTTAGAATACTGAAATTTGATATAGAAAATGAAAAAGTTTCATTAGGTTTAAAACAGCTGGTTCCACATCCATGGGAAAATATAGAAACAAAATATCCGGAGGGAACAATTGTTTCAGGTAAAGTTGTGAACATAACCAATTACGGTGCTTTTGTAGAACTTGAATCAGGAGTTGAAGGACTTGTTCATGTTTCAGAAATGAGTTGGACAAAAAAAATAAAGCATCCCAAACAAATGTTTAAGAAGGGAGATTCGATAAAGGCTATTGTTCTTTCTACTTCTAAAGAAGAGAGAAGGATCTCACTCGGTGTTAAGCAGATGGAAGCAAATCCATGGTTTACAATTGAAGATAGATATCCAGTTGGAACTAAGATCAAGGGTATCGTGAGAAGCATAACTCCATTTGGTGTATTTGTTGAGATCGAAGAAGATATAGAAGGTTTGATACACATTTCTGATATTTCGTGGACAAAACGTATTTATCATCCAAAAGAAGTATTAAAGAAGGGTGACAAACTTGATGTGAAAGTTCTTTCAATTGATAAAACTTTACACAGGATTGCTCTGGGTATCAAACAATTACAGATAGATCCATGGGATAATCTTGATCAGAGACTTCCAATTAATACAGAAGTTAAGGCAAAAATTGTAAAGATCATTGCTAAAGGTGTTTTGGTTGATGTTTCAGTTGATGAAGATTCTGTTGAAGGATTTATTCCTCTTTCACATCTTGCAATTCCCGGACTCAAAAAAGCTGGAATGGCTTTTGAAATAGATGAAGAATTACCACTTAAAGTTATTGAACTTGATCTGGAAAACAGACGCCTGATCTTAAGTGTGAAAGCATATTTCTTTGCTCGAGATAAAAATGAGTTTAATGAATTTGTAGAAGAACATCAAAAAAGAGTAAACAAAAAATCTGAAAAGAGAAAAGCTATAAAAGAAAATCTTGTAAACGAAGAAAAGAAAGAATCTAAGAAAGAAATAATTGAAAAAACAAAAGATGAAGCAAAAACAAAAGTAATAGAAGAAACTATTAAAGTTGAAGCTGAGGTTAAACAGGAAGAGCCTGTTTCTGAAGAAGTATTAGAAGGAAAAGTTGAAGAAGTTAAGACTGAAATAGAGACTGAGGTGACGGAAGATGTTGTTAAAGCAGAAATAGAAATTTCGCCAGATAAAGAAAAATCAGTTGAAATTGAGGTTAAAAAAACAGATGCTGAAAAAGCAGAAAATGATAAAGTAGAAGAAGTAATTGAAGAAGCAAAGGAAGATGAATAACGAAACTGTTATCTTTTTATGTGGAAGGGAAAATAAATGACTGAACCAACAGGCTCATTTTTTAAAAATAATGAACAAATATTTCTAATTGGATTTATGGGAGTTGGAAAAACTTATCTTGGTGAAAAATTAGCAGATAACTTAAATCTGGAGTTTCATGATATTGACCGTGAAATAGAGAAAAAGGCAGAGCTTAATGTTAATGATATTTTTAAAATAAAAGGTGAAAAGATATTTCGTGAACTAGAAACAGAGATATTAAAAAAATGGGATAAACCAGGAATAATTGCAACCGGTGGCGGAATAATAGAATTGCAGGAAAATCGTGACATCATCAGAACAAAAAAAACTATCTGGTTAAATCCTTCATGGCAGATTATCAAATCAAGAATTCTTAACTCATATCGTCCCTTAGTTCTCGATCGAAGCGAAGAAGAACTCTATAAATTATGGGATCAAAGGAAAGAACTTTATAGAGAATGTGCAGGTATTGAATTTACAAAAAGCAGTTTACAAGAATTATTAGAATTATTGAGTTAATTGTACGTCACCTTAAATGATTCAAAAAAAACAATAAAGAAATATGCCCTGTTTACACAAGGCATATTACAATCTGTATTTAATATTTTTATTTCAATAAGATCATTTTCTTAACACTTGTATAATCACCACCTTCACCAGATGCATTGAAATCGTTGAAGTAAACTCCACTCGATAAACTCTTACCAGAATCATCTCGCCCATTCCAAACTATTGAATAATATCCAACTTGCATATTTTCATTAATCAGTGTTTTCACTTTCTGACCACGAATATTATAGATAATCAGAGATACTTTGGAATCAGCTTTTAAGCTAAATTTGATATTAGTTGTTGGGTTGAATGGATTCGGATAGTTACCGATGAGAGAAGTCGTGGCGGGGATAACATCATCTGTATTAGTCTGGACATGTTCTATGACAGCATCTGTGGAAAGAGATGATTGATAGCCTCCACTATATACTGCTCTTACATTGTAACAATATGTTCCATTTGGAACATTAGTATCCAAATAGGAAGTCTCCATAATATTATCATCGATCATAATCATATTACGATAAAGTTTATAATGAGAAAAATCTCTACTTGCAGGTTCATCCCAGGTTATTAGAATGTTTATATATTGGGTTACAGCCATGGGATTTTGAGGTGCTGGAAGGAATATTGTTACAGGTTCAACATTAGATGGAACAGATTCTCCAGCATTGAATAGAGCGGTAATATAATATTCATAATTACCAGGGGCGAGTGTAATATCGCTATAAGTGAGTACTGTAAGGTCAGTGATTTCATTTATCATTAGATTATCTTTGTAAATTTTGTAACCCGTAAGATTCCTGGTTCCGCCTGGTTGTTCCCAAGTAAGAATTACATCATTGAAATTCTGGATTTCAGCTAAAAGATTTTCTGGAGGAAACGTTGGTGCATATGCTTCTATCGAGAAACTACTGATCCACGTTTCTTCTGCGACTACTTCCAATTCAAAAGAAATCATGTGACTATCAGGAATATCTTCAGTAGCTTCAATGGTAAATGCACCGGCAACTGAGCCAATGTTACCTGCTGCAATATTACCAAAATCCTCAGTATTATCAATAATAGTTATATAGGGATCTGTTGAAGAAATAGTAACTATAGCATTTGTTGCTTGTCCAGTTCCTAAATTTTCAACACTCATATCAAGAGCTACTATCTCTCCATTCTCAAGTAATCCATTTCCGTTGCCAGTATTAGTATCATCGATAGCATAACTTTCGAATATAACATAAGGACCTCCAGGAGGAATTACCGAGACAGCATTGTCATAAATTGTTTCAGTATTAAAACCGGTAACAACCATAGTACAGATGCCTGCTTCAAGTTCATGAGTGATAAAAACATTTCCATCTTCATCAGAGATTCCTAAAAAAACTTCGCCGTCTTGTGATAAAGAAACCATAGCACCTTCTACAGGAGATCCACCAGCTGTTATAGTTGTAGAAAAAGCTATTCCCATTATAACAGCAGTATTAGAAAGTGAAAGCTCTTGAGGGGTATCAGTTCTTACTTGAAGAGATGCATCACCAAATATTGTCCAATGCTGCATTTCATCCAAACCTCCACTATAATCTTCTAGAACCATAAGAATAGATCCATTAAAACAAACTGCTCCATAAGTTGTTTTCTGAACATCAGTAGTTATACCATTTTGCCCAGGATGAGCGACATAATCATATCCACCAATAAGAAGATCATTAATATAATCCTGGCCTCTCATCGGAGGAGACCAACTCATGTTGATAGTTGATGCTAACATACCAACAGCACCACCACCTGATTTATGTAACCAGGCTTCTGCAAAACATTCCGTGTTTTGGAAATTTCCATTCACACAAGCAACTGAAATAATGAATGGAAGCCTATCACCATTTGAAAGATTGTTAACAGCAGAATTATTAAAACCTGAAGTTGCCCAGCTTGTAACAGAACCGTGACCGCAATAATTAATTATAGTAAGTCCGTCATTAACAGGTCCGGAAACCAAAGTCATGGCAGGATACTGATATGCTTCTGCTACTTCAGTATAGGTAAATGGAAGGAGTTTGTCATCTTTGATTACATCAATGTGAACATAATCTGCTTCACCATCATCTCCAGTTCCTGCACCTTGTCCAGAACCGATACCTAATCCCTTGCTATACCAGTCACCACCAATTTCAGGAGTTTTTTCATAACCTATTGCTTTATCTACCTGTGTTGTAACCTGGTCAACATTACTTGCGGAGAATCTTCCAACAATAAGATCAGGATATACATCATTTCCAACAAGACAACCCAAAGTTGGATCAGTAGCTGTTCCGCTTATTGTAGTACCGGAAATATCACTCCAGTCTCCAACAAGCTGTACATAAAGGATATCATCATGACTGGCAAATTGAGAACTAACAAGAGATGTTACATTAGTTCCCGTGGACACTTCTTCCACATAAACGGTGTACCCTTTTTCCCTTTTCCATTCGATGTATGGAAGTATGGCTGCGGCATCACGAGGTGTATGAATAACTAAAATAGAGCCAAATTCATCTAACTCATGCTCAAATCTATTTTCGGTGTAATTGATAAATGCAGTTTTATAAAGTGAGTTCATCGCTCTTGTCATACGTTCTGCTGTATTGATGATTGGATTAATCGGAGTTGTATTATTCTCTGTAAGTTTTACGGTTATATTTTCGTATACTCTTAATATATTTGTTTGTGCATTATATTGGAAAGGATATACATAAACAACACTACCTCTTACATCGCGGAGGATGAAAGGTTCCATCATTTCAGCAATATTTCCCGGATAGAATTCATTAGAAATAGATTCTTCTGCAATTTCATACGGGATCGAAGAAGGGTCTTGATTCCTGTAGATTGTTCCACGAGAAGGTAGAAGCGGGTGATCAAGTTGATATTCAACATAATTATTCGCAATTATTTCTGTTGTTACATTTTTTGTGTTTGATAATTGAATTGCAGCGTGAATAAAAGGAAGTTTTGCGAATCCTTTTTTATTGGTTGATACGCTGTTTTCAAAATTAATTTTTGAATAAGTTACACCGTTTTGGGTAGTTTGTTCTACATTATAATTTACAAGATTAAAATCTAAGTTAATTTCATCATTTGTTGGCTGTGAACAGCTTATATTATATCCGCTTTCTGCGAGTAATAATGTGCCACATAGAACCAAAATTAACGATATGGCAATAGTTATTTTACTATTTTTCATAATCTCCTCCGCGAGTTACTTTAATAGAATTATTTTTTTAACACTTGTATATCTTCCATGTTCATTTCTTTCTTCAGAATCGAATCTGGAAAAATAAACTCCACTTGATACATCCTTACCAGATTCATCAGTACCATTCCAAATAACAGAATGATATCCTGCTTGCATATCGTCATTAATAAGAGTCTTAACTTCTTGTCCACGGATATTATATATCATAAGTGATACTTTTGACTCAGTTTTCAAACTGAATTTAATATTTGTTATGGGATTAAAAGGATTTGGATAATTACCGGTCAATTCTGTAACAGTCGGTAAATTACCATTAACTCCTGTTGCTGTTACTGTAAGGACAACAGGCACAATTGTTTGATCACCAAGTCCGTTTTCTATCAACATAGAGCTTGAGTATTGTCCAGTTTCAAGTCCGTTAGTATCAAAGTCTAATGTTATTTCATCCATTTCACCGGAATTTAAACTACCTGTTATTGGATATATATCTAACCACTCAGGTAAATTGGATAAGCTGATAGTATAATTCAATATCTCTCCACCAATATTTGAAAGCTCAACGATTTCTTCACCTATTTGATTTAATCCTAATTCCTTCTCTACAATTGTAGGATTAACATGAATGATTGGAGGTGATATTATGTTTAGTGCTGGGAATGTAATGTAATCGATCCATCCACAATCACTGCCATTACTCACATAGCCATCTTTATAATATTCCCACTTAAGAGTATGAATACCAGCAGAAATCTGGTAAGAGCTTTCGCTCCAAGCTACTTCTCCATCCCATCTTTCTTGCTCAACTCCGTCGATGAGGAAATGTAAATAATCGTAATCATTATTAGGATCATCTTCGCAAGAAACTCTTTTCCAAAAACTGATATCTCCATCAGAATTGACATCCACTTCAATAATTAATGAAGATGTTTGCCAAGAATCTATAGTACCGGATTTTGATCCGAATGAACCTTCGTGCGATTCGCTGGATATTGTCCAGTCAACATTACCGGTAAATTCCCATGGGAATGCACTAAAATCCCCACTTTCAAAATCTTCAATGATTATTCCAACAGATTTTGAGAAAGAAGTAATAAAAATATAAGAACCCGAAACTATAGTTAAGCCAAACTCAATACTTGTTCCAAATGGGATATTAGAATCTGCTGATATCTCGAAAATTGCATTTGAATTATTCTGGGTTGCAATCTGGCCAACTTCAATAAGACCAGTTTCAATAGAAATATTACTATTATCACAAGTTAAATAAACAAAAGTTGTTGGGGAATTTGCATGACCTATATTTTCTACAGAAATTATAAGATTTACATCTTCTCCAGGATCAATAATTCCATTATTATTACCGGATACATCACTGACAATAAATGTATCAGAGAATAACTCAGGAGCATTAACAGTCATATTGAAATTTGATGTCCAGTCACTTTGTCCCGAACCGGAAGCTATGAGAGTAAATATTACATTATGTTGATCAGGTATATCATCTGCAATATCCAGAGAGAATGCATCAGAAACAGTTACAATCTGTTGAGCTGTCATATCACCAAAAGTACTGTTATCTGAAGTAATGTTAATAAAATCATCTTCAACAGAAAGAACAGCATCAACATCCTCTGCTGTTACACTACCGATATTCTGAAGTGACATATCAAGTGTTATGCTTTCACCAAAATCAGGCAGTGAATTTCCATTTCCAGAGGGATCATTTACTTCATATGATTCGTAAATAACATAAGGTTCATTTGAAACTATTACTATCTGAGATTCAAAATGATTTTTATTATGTGCAATAATCGATACCGAGATTGTTTCAGGTGTTACAATAGGATCGAATAATTCAATAGTACCATTACCGTTCGTACCTGTAATGCCATTGCCAATAACTACTCCATTCTGGATAAGACCAATTCGAGCAAGAGGAGCATCAGTTTGAAAATCAATAGATGTTGTGCCCATTGGAATGCTTGGTGCAAAAGTAGCTATTATGTCTTCAGGTACTGCAGTCCAGACATCCAGAGATGGATCACCGAATAATGTAAGTTCATAATAAACCCATCTGATATTAGCATCTGAACACTGTGCTGCATTATCTTCTTTAGAATCTGCATTCATTGGTCCAATTTGTGTTATATCTTCTCCAAATAATGCATCAAAGAATTCTCTGTCCATTGTTTGGGAACTAGAATTTGTTCCGCCCGGCATATACCAGCCATAACGTGTGTTTCCAATAAAAGCAACGCAACCGTTTTCGATAGTAGTAAATTTTTCTACAATACAGTTTTGTTCGAATG
>JAVCCF010000028.1 GCA_030765625.1 Candidatus Tenebribacter burtonii | reverse complement strand
TGCTTTTTGCATAAGCTTGAATAGATGTGTCATTGCTGCTATTGATAATAGCAAAAACATTGATCACCGAAACTACTAAAGCTACTAATACGATCAAACTAAGATTCTTTTTCATTTTCATTCTCCTTTTTTATTTAAAATTATAAACATAAATATTATTATTTAATACAATTGACAAGCATTTTTTTTTATAATTCTTTTACTGCTGCTCATTTTCTTATAAAAAATATTAGTTATAACTTATAAAAGTAACTATTTAAAATATTTTACACTTAGCATTAAGATAAAAAAACTTGACTCACCAACAAATGAAAAATTCTTTGTATATTGTTAATAAAAAAGAAGCTACCCGCTTCTACCTTACGGTTCTTAAATTTGTTAGGATACTTGTTAAGGTCATGAAAAAAAGTGCGAAATTATATATAAATGTGTAATGGCGGGTGGATTAATCCACCCCTTTTTTTATTAAAAAAGAACAAGGAGGTTCTTATTTCTATTCGCATTAGAAGAGGAAAGGCTAAAACAAAGCCGACAGCACCAAAAGAAAGGATTAATGGGCAGATCAGGGTTCCGTCAGTAAGACTGATCTCAGAAACAGGTAATCAAGTTGGAGTAGTTACAATATCAAAAGCATTACAAGAGGCTGAAAGAGTAGGACTTGATCTCGTAGAAATTTCACCAAACGCAAAACCGCCAGTATGTAAAATACTGGATTTCAGTACATATTACTACAAGAAAGAACGAAAGTTACGTGAAGCAAGAAAGAATCAGCATATTGTGCAGACTAAAGAAGTGAAATTCGGTCCAAATACAGAGGATCATGACTATCAATTTAAGAAAGTTCATGCTCTAAAATTCTTAAGTCAGCACAATAAAGTAAAATTAACAGTTCGTTTTCGTGGAAGACAGCTTGCACACCGTGATATTGGGTTTAAGTTATTGGAGCGTATATTAGAAGAACTGAAACCTATTGTTGATGTTGAAGTAATGCCTAAGAATGAAGGCAGAACAGTTTTTACAATAATTGCACCAAAGAAAGAAATTGATAATTTATTAGAAGAATATGAAAATATAGAAGAATAATTTCAGGAGGAAAAATGCCTAAACTCAAAACACGTAGAGCGGTAGCAAAAAGATTTAAAGTTACCGGTAAGGGAAAACTGAAAAGATCTCATGCTTATGCAGGTCATATCCTTACAAAAAAATCATCTACAAGAAAAAGAAACTTAAGACAATCAGGTCTTGTAAATTCAAACGATACAGCAAGAATGAAAAAAATGCTGGGTATCTAAAAAAAGAAGGAGAATAAAATGCCACGTTCAACAAATAATGTAGCTGCTAAAAATAGAAGAAAAAAATATTTAAAAGCCGCCAAAGGTTACGTAGGTGGTCGAAGTAAATTGTACAGAACTGCTCGACAGGCTGTAGAAAGAGGTTGGTTATATGCATATAGAGATAGGAAAACTAAAAAACGCGTATTTAGACAACTTTGGATCACACGTATTAACGCAGCAGCCCGAATGAATGAACTAACTTATAGTAAATTGATAAACGGATTAAAAAAAGCTGAAGTTGAAATCGATAGAAAGGTACTTGCTCATCTTGCATATAATGACATGGAAGCTTTTGCACAACTTTGTCAAATTGCTAAAGATCAAATTAAATAAGGTGCCTCCGGGTGAAAGAAGAATTAAATAAAGTCGTTAAAGTAGCAGAAAATGAGATAAGTAACGCTAGCTCAATATATGACTTAATGCAATTGAAATCTAAATATACTGGGAAAAAAAGTATACTGAACAGTTTTATGCAAAAGATAGGCTCTCTATCAAAAGAGGAAAGACCTGCTTTTGGTCAAACTCTTAATATTGCAAAAAAGCAACTTGTAAAAATGATAACTGATCAGGAAGAAAAAATCAAAGACCTTGATTATAATAAAATATTAAAATCGGAATCTATTGATCTTACAATGTCAGGACGTAAAAGGACAAAAGGAAGTTTGCATCCAATAACGAAAGTATGGCGTGAGATCGAAGATATTTTTATGTCCATGGGTTTTGAAGTTGCAGAAGGACCAGATATTGAAGATGAATTCCATAATTTTGATGCTTTAAACACACCGCAGGATCATCCCGCTAGAGATCTTTCTGATACTTTTTATTTAGACGACGATGTCCTTCTGAGAACTCAATCTTCCACAGTTCAAATTAGAACCATGGAAACGCACTCACTTCCTATTAAAATTATTTCTCCGGGAAGTTGTTATCGGAATGAAAATGATGCATCTCATTCTCCAATGTTCCATCAAGTGGAAGCACTTCTTGTGGATGAAGGTGTCACATTTACTGATCTTAGAGATATACTGAATATTTTTGTTAAAGAGATGTTTGGCGATAAGATCGAATCCAGAATACGACCTCATTATTTCCCTTTTACGGAACCCAGTGCTGAGATTGATATTGTCTGCGTAAAATGTTATGGGAAAGGTTGCAATCTTTGTAAAGGAAGCGGCTGGTTAGAAATGGGTGGAGCTGGCATGGTTGACCCAAATGTATTAGAAAAACTTGGAATTAACTCCGAAAAATATACCGGATATGCATTTGGTCTGGGAATGGATCGAATAGCAATGTTGAAATATAAAATTCCAGATATGAGATTGCTTTTTGAAAATGATATTCGTTTTCTTAAGCAATTCAGCTAATCGTATAAATTATTAGGTCATAAAAAATGAAAATAAGTTATAACTGGTTAAAAAAATATATTGATCTTAAACTCTCTCCTGAAGAATTAAAAGATAAAATGACCTTTGCCGGAATCGAGGTTGAGGCTGTAGAAGAACTTGGGAAAGATCTACGACAAATCAAAATTGCACAAATTGTTAAATTTGATCAACATCCAAATGCCGAGAAACTTTCTGTTTGTCAGGTTGATAATGGAACAGAAACAATGCAAGTTATTTGCGGGGCTTCTAACTGCAAGAATGATATCAAAATTGCTTTTGCAGGGATCGGAACACAGATACAAGACTTTAAGATCAAGAAAGCTAAACTTCGTGGTGAAATATCTTTTGGGATGATTTGCTCTGAGCAGGAGCTTGGTATTTCTAATGATCATGACGGGATTATGATTCTTCCCGAAGATGCCCCGATAGGGACAGATCTTGCCTCTTATCTTGGATTTGAAGACACCTGCTATGATGTGGAAATTACTCCAAATCGCCCCGATCTGCTTGGAATTATTGGTGTTGCCAGAGATCTTTCTGCCTTACTTAAACTTCCTCTTACTTTACCAGAAAGCAAACTAATTGAAAGTAATGAACCAATAAAAAATTATCTTTTTTTAGAGAATGAAGTTCCTGAATTTTGTACAAGATATACAGCCAGAATTATTAAAAATGTTGAAATTAAAGAATCACCCGACTGGCTTAAAAAACAATTGATCTCTGTTGGATTACGACCTATTAATAATGTTGTTGATATCACTAATTTTGTTATGATGGAATTTGGTCATCCACTTCACGCCTTTGATTACAATCTAATTAAAGGAAAGAAGATAATTGTGCGTAAAGCTATAGAAAATGAAGAATTTACTGCTTTAGACGAAGTAACTTATAAATTAAAAAAAGACGATATTGTAATAGCAGATGAAAAACGTGCAATTGCTCTTGCTGGTATTATTGGTGGTGAAAATTCATATATTACTTCTACAACAAAAGATATTGTAATTGAAGCAGCTAATTTCTTATATTCCTCCATTCGTAAAACGTCTGGTCGCACAAAAATATCTACTGATTCTTCTTATCGTTTTGAACGTGATATTACAGATGAAGTTGCTGAACTGGCAAGTATTAGGGCTTGTGAATTAATACTCAAAATTGCTGGTGGTGAACTTTTGAAAGGAAAGCTGGATTCATTTCTTTCCAAGAAAGAGTTAACTAAAGTTTCAATTCGGCCATCCAGAGTTAAAAAAATTCTTTCAATAGATGTTCCACCAAAACAGATCGTGGAATATCTTACAGCTCTCGGACTGAATTTTATAAAAAAATCGGAAGATAATTTAGTGTTTGAGATTCCTAATTATAGAAAAGACTTAACACGTGAGATCGATCTGATCGAAGAGATAATCCGCCTTAATGGTTATAATAATGTTCCCACTTTTCTAAAATCTCAAAATATTATGAATAAACCAGTTTTCTATACTCGTAGAAAAATAGAAGATACACTTGTAAATTATGGATTCTCAGAAGTGATCAACTGGAATTTTGGTGATCCGGATGATCTGGATAAATTTAATATTAAAAAAGAAGATGAACGCAGGAACTTTGCGGAATTAAAAAACCCATTAGGATACAGTTTCTCAATAATGCGTTCTATGTTATTGCCGAGTCTTCTGAAAAATGCAATTTATAATATAAATCACGGACAAAAAAATATTAGACTTTTCGAATTGGAAAAAGTTTTTACGAGAAAAGATGAAAAACTTGCAACTGAGAAATTACATCTTTCTGGAATCCTTACCGGAGAACTTAACCCTGTTTATTGGAAAGATAGTTCTGAGCAGCTTGATTTCTTTGATGTGAAAGGAATAATGGAAGATATTATTGCTGAATTAAAGTTAGAAAATTGTGAGTACAAAACATCCGAAGAACCTTTTTATCAACCTGGTATAGGAGCTGATGTAATTGTGGAAGAAAAGATTATTGCCAGCTTGGGAAAAATAGACCCTAAAATTGCGGTTAGATATGATATTAATATTCCAATGTTTGCTTTTGATATTGATCTTAACACCATTTTCGCAATGGATAATTTTAGCGATCCTGTTTTTGAGAATATTCCAAAATTCCCACCAATTTTGCGTGACATTTCTTTTGTGATCTCAAAAGAGCATAAATATGCAGATATTATTGGGACTATCAAAAAAGTTGGAAAAAATAGTATTTCTAAAATTGTGCTTTTTGATGAATTTGCAGGAAAAAATATCAAAGAGGGTTTTCACAGTCTTACATTTAGTCTTGTGTTCAGTTCAGATACAAAAACCTTGACGGATGGATATATTAATAATATTCTAAAAAAAGTTATTAAGGCTTTACTAAATTCATACAATGCTGAGATGAGGTAAATATGGAAGATAGATCAGTACTTAGTCTGGATGAAAAAATTCAAAAATTAATAAATGGTTATACTGAAATAAAAAGTAAATATGCTGATGCTGTAATTGCTAAAACAGAACTCGAAAAGCAGAATACAATTCTCAGTGAATTCAAAAATGAAAATGAAGAAAAATTATTAAGATTAGTAGAATCTGATCGTAAACAGAGAGAAGAGATTGATTTCCTTAAAGATGAAAATAGAAATCTTCACGTTCAGTTAGATGACTATAATAATAAAATGAAAGAGGCATCAACTAAAATTGATAATATTTTTAATCAACTGAATGATTTATAAAAATCAATGAAATCTATTGAAATTGAGATTTTAGGTAGAACATATTATTTTAGAAGTGATAAACCTGAAAAAATAAAAGAAACTGCAGAATATGTAGAGAATGAATTGGAGAAGTTGAACGAAAGATTCAATACAGTAGATCAAAATAAGTTATTAGTTCTTTATGCAATATCAATTACTGAGAAATATCTCTCTGAAATTGATGATTATAAGAATTTATCAAAAAAGTTCGAACAGATCAATGATCTGTTTGACAATATAGAAATTAGTGAAAAATAATTGCCTGCGGTATTCGTGATATTATTGATATTCAGAACCAATTATGAATAGGAAGTCAGGCCCTTTGTGGCGCATGAACCTGACATGATCTGGAGATGCAAAGCAAAAAACGGTAGACGTCCACCTTGTTCCAAGGTTCAGGAAGTACATGGTACACGGTATCGCGGGTAAAATAATAGATTGAAGTGAGGTAAGTAATGAACAATATATATATGATTTACATTGGAAGTGCGTTCCTGATCGGTCTTTTTATTTCCATGATCATAAATTTCGTAAAGAAATCTTCTGCTGATAAAAAAATTCTATCTTCAAATGAATTTGCTAAGAAGATTATTGATGATGCAAAAAGTGAAACAGAAAATTTGAAAAAAGCTGCCATTTTAGAAGCTAAAGAAGAATGGTACAAAGTCCAAAAACAATATGAAGAAGAGATCAGCACTCGCAAACGTGAGATTTACACATTAGAAAAAGAATACAACGAACGTGTTACAAAGCTTGATAACAGATTAGAAAATCTCGATAAGAAGGAAAACAAACTTCAAGAATTTGAGAAAGAAAACAAAAACAAAGAGATTGAGTTGACTTCAAAGAAAGAAGAGCTTAATAAACTGATCGAACAGCAAAATACAAAATTATCCGAAATTGCCAGATTATCCCGCGAAGAAGCGATTCAAATACTAAAAAATAATCTTAGAAATAAAGCTCGTAATGAAGCTTCAAAAGAGATTCGCAGGATAGCTGATAATACGAAGGCTGAAGCAGATCAGCTTGTTGCGGGAATCCTTTCTACGGCTATTCAGAGAGTTGCTGTAGATTATGTTTCTGAGTCTACCGTTTCTGTTGTTTCCCTTCCTGATGATGAAATGAAAGGAAGAATAATCGGTAGGGAAGGTAGAAATATTAGAGCTTTTGAGCAAGTATCTGGAATTGATTTGATCATAGACGATACACCTGAAGCTGTTGTCCTTTCAGGTTTTGATCCTGTACGTAGAGAAATTGCTCGTCTCTCTTTAGAAAAATTGATACAAGATGGCAGAATTCACCCAGGACGTATTGAACAGGTCATTGAAAAAATTACTAAGGAAATGGATAGTAATCTTGTAAAAATTGGTGAGAAAGCATGTATGGAAACAAATATTCATAACATTTCACCAAACATTGTAAAACTTATTGGTAGATTAAAATACCGTACAAGTTATGGACAAAATATTCTTCGTCATTCTATGGAAGCAGCCTGGATTTGTGGAATTCTTGCAGCCGAATTGAATCTTGATCAGGAACTGGCACGTCGCTGTGGATTCCTGCATGATCTAGGGAAAGCAATCGATCATGAATATGATGGCTCACATGCCAGTCTTGGTGCAAATGTAGCACGCAAAAATGGTGAAAGTAAAATAGTTGTAAATGCTATTGAAGCTCATCATGAAGAAGTCGAATATCAAAGTGTTTATGCTGTTCTTACACAGGTTGCTGATGCAGTTTCTGGTGCAAGACCTGGTGCAAGAAGAGAAATGCTTGAAACATATATGAAGCGTCTTAATAAAATGGAAGAGATTGCAAATTCGATTGAAGGTGTTAATAAATCATTTGCTATTCAAGCTGGACGTGAATTAAGAATTATCGTAGATCCTGTATCAATTGATGATAAACATACTGCATTTGTGGCTTCAGATATAGCAGAAAAAATAGAAGCAGAAATGCAATATCCCGGCCAGATCAAAGTTTTAGTGATTCGTGAGACACGACAAACTGCGATTGCAAAATAATGAACATATTATTTTTTGGTGATATTTTTGGTTCCCCAGGCAGGAACTTGATAAAAAAGTACTTACCCGAGCTAAGAAGAAAATTTAAAATAGATTTTTGTATTGCAAATGGTGAAAATACAGCACATGGAAAAGGGATTACAGAAAAAACGGCTACTGAATTATTCAATTGCGGAATTGATTGTTTCACTAGTGGCAATCATATCTGGGATAAAAAAGAATCAATTGATTATCTTAAGCGTGAACCACGAATTCTAAAACCCCTTAATTACCATAAAGATGCGATCGGCGCAACTTTGTATATCGCAAATGTTGGAAAATCAAAATTAGCAGTTGTTAATTTGATAGGGCAGGTTTATATGAATCCTATAGATTCTCCATTTATAGCTCTTGATAATATCTTACCGGAAATAAAGGAAGCAACTAATAATATTTTTGTTGATTTTCATGCTGAAGCAACAGCTGAGAAAAGAGCTTTGGCTTTTTATTTTGATGGTCGGATAAGTGCGATGGTTGGAACACATACTCACATTCAAACTGCTGATGAAGAGATCCTTCCCAATAATACTGCTTATATTACCGATGTGGGAATGACGGGTCCACATGATTCTTGTATTGGCATTGATAAAGATATCGTTATTAAAAAAATGATATCTTCCATGCCTCAACAGTTTAAACCGGCTGAGGGTGGGCTTCAGATAAATGCAGTTGTAATTGAAATTGATGAAAACACAGGAAATGCAGTTAAAATTCAAAGGATTATGAGGAAGTATTAGTGGGCAGAAGACTCTCAGGGAAAAAAATAGCCAAAGAGATTTTTGCCAGGATCAAAGAAGATATTGAATTAAAAAAGATTACACCTAAATTAGTAATTTTGTTTATTGGGAACGATCCAGCTGCAGAATATTATGTACAGAATCTTGAGAAAAAAGGATTAAAAGTCGGAATAATAGTTGAAACATTGATCTTGCCGGAATCGATTGATCAAAGCTCTTTACTGGGAAAGATTGATATATTAAACAATAATTCTGAAGTAAATGGCATTATGCTGCAAAAACCTCTACCAGCCAAACTTGACGAATCCGAAATTGTTATGAAGATCAATCCGCAAAAAGATGTTGATGCGTTTCATCCCATTAATATGGGAAACTTGGTTCTTGATAAAGAAGGATTTATCCCGGCTACACCAGCTGCTGTTTTAGAGCTTCTATCTTACTATGAGATTGAAACGAGTGGTAAGCATATTGTTATTGTGGGAAGAAGCGATATCGTGGGTAAACCAATGGCAAATTTATTACTGCGAAAAAATAAAACCGGTAATGCAACTGTTACGATCTGTCACAGCAGAACTAAAGATCTGGCATATCATACAAAGCAGGCAGATATTCTCATTGCAGCAATTGGTAAACCGCAATTTATCAAACCTGAAATGATCAATGAAAATGCAATTATCATTGATGTTGGTGTGAACCAGATCGAGGATGCTGAAAAAGGTTATCGCTACGTTGGTGATGTTGATTATTCAGGCTGTTTTGATAAAGCCGCAGCTATCACACCAGTTCCAGGTGGAATAGGAACTATAACAACTTCAGTACTTTTGAATAACGTTCTATTTGCTTACAATTTACAGAATAAAATTGATTAATGTTGAGCATGCTACGTTCTACTTGCTTTTCTCTCAATCTGAATGTGGAGACTTTTGTTAAGCACGTTTATTAAGAAATGAGAATCACTTTATATCTAGAGAGATAAGTCTAAATTATTTTATAATTTCATTTATAAAATCAATTAAAAGAGGAACATTTGTAAATCTCTGTAGAGAGTTGATCTCTTGCTCAATAAATGACCAACTCTGTCGATAGTTATCAGAATAATTAGTATTTGCTAAATCAGGCAAGTATCTCATTAAATATTGTTCGATTGGTTCAGTTAAATTATCTAAGAATTCTTCAATATTATCATATTTAGATTTATTTTTAGGATTAGGTTCATTAAATATGACGTGTTCTAGGTTTCTTGAAAAATAATATAATTGATATTTGTACCTGCTTCCAACTATGGAAGATATACTATTCACTTCCTTAACATTAATACGTCGTTTCTTATTTCTTTTAATAATTCGATCTTGTTGTTTTCTATCTATAACACTGATACTGTTTGGATTATAAAAGGTTTGTATATCTTGTGTAGAATTTATAATAACATTTTCTTCTTTAACGAAGCAACCATCAGTATCCATTATATGTAATATTGCAAGAATATCACTAGGCTTAAATTTACGTTTTGTTAATATAGCTTTGGCGATATTCCCGACGATTGCTTTGATAGGTTTATCGGAATTATAATCATAAAAAATATCTCCATTTTGCGGTTCAAACAGAATTTCATTATCTTCGAAAATTTCTCTTAATCTGTTAATTAAAAGTTCTTCATCAGAATCACCTTCTACAATAATTATTACTACTCTTTTAGACATCTAATTTCCCAGCCTTTCTGAAAGATTTCTTTATACTATAAATGTCCGTTTCTCTGTAAAGATTCTCATCCTGCCCACCTAACTGAACAGCTCTTATATAAATATCTCTAGAATTGCTTAATCTTTTTACACCTTTTAAGCGTACAAAACGATTATTCTCATTAGTTGTTGTAAACCATAAATTTTTATTTGGAAGTACTTCTAAAGCACGAAGATTATGTGATGTAAAAAATAATTGGCCTTTTCCATTTTCATTGATTATCTCCAATAACTCACCAAGTAAATATTCAAATACTCCTGAGTCTAATTCATCAATAACAACACAAGAGTTTGGCTCATTAAAAACTGCAATAAGAACACTTAATATTGATATTAGTTTTAAAATACCCGCAGATTCACATCTTAATGGTAATTTTTTATTGTCTTTTAAAGATAAAAATTCAAACCTAGTACCGGTTTTACCATTATCCATTGTTTCATTATTTAAGGGATTAACTAAGATTTGTAATCCTGGAATAATTTTTGTTAAGACAATATTAATTTGCTCAATGACATTACTTATTGCTAAAAAATGTCTAGATTGTAAAATCATAGGTTCAGCTAATCCGTAAGGAATTTCTCCTCTTGCGTCTTTAAGATGGATAGTAAAAGGCATTAATAAATTTGCTAAGATCAAACCTGTTTGCATATCATTAATGATATGGAGATTTCTATTAAAATCATAGCAAATGTTTTTAAAGAGTTCCATTTCTTTTTTATTAAAATATATTTTATATATCTTTCTAAGTTCTTTACTGAAAACAAAACTTGTATTATTTGCAATAGCCATCTCTTTAGCAAGCATAATTTTCAATTTAATTTCTTCATCAAAGGTTATGATATCTTTATTTCTAATCCTAATTATATTATTATTTTTCTCAATTAATGATTTTAGTTTATGATATGGTTGGTTTTCTTTATAAGAGCAATTTTCATTTAAAACTATTAATTTATCTTTACCAGCCTTTAAAGTACAATTATAATTCACACTAAATTCACCAAATTTGTTATTAATAATGAAATCAAATGATAAATTAATTTCTTTCTTGTTATAATAAATCAAATGATTTGAATTTTTTGGTAAGGACTTCACTGTAAGAAGATATTTTAAAAGCGAAAAAGCCTCAATAAATGCTGTTTTACCAGAACCATTCTGACCATAAATTCCAATTACATCAGAATTTCTGATTTTATCAAAACTTAAATTTGTACTAATTTTACCATATTTTATATTTTTTAGATCTTTAATTTCTACATTTTCAACTTTTATAATGGTATCCATAATATCTCCTTTATTGATAGAGATACCTAAGTTTTGGGATAATGATTCTGTCAAGATAAAAAGCGATAAAGGGAAATTTTTTTCCAAAAGCTAGTTTAATGGATTTATTTCATTCGACGTGCTTAACGGCGGTGTGCCACGTCATCTTGCCATGAGCATTGGATTTGTTTTTCAAATCCTGATGTGATTAGCAAGATGATAAAAGACGAGCAAATAAAAGTCAAGGGTTGTCTATTTGCGAGATCTCGTGGACGCAATTTTAAACGACGTTTTGCTTCGATACTGTTGCGAGTCTTTTAAGGTGTTACGTCCGGCGTTAATCAACATGGAGCGAAGCGAAATGTTGATTAATGTTTGGCGTGTGCGGCGGGATCGGAACGATCCCGACTAAAAGCAGACCAACCAAAGTTTGAATCGGTACGATTCAGACGAAGCAAACCGACCAGCTTACCCGTTGACACGTTTGTTAGGTGCTTTTCTAAATCTCTTATCACCATATTCAATTCTTTTCAATGATATACAAATATCTGCTTATTCTGTTATCTTTGAAATATTTAATTTGCTTAGATGATTCTCTAATTCTAGCGTTATAAATTTCAAGTTCATTTGCTCGTTCAAAATCTTTTTTCATCTCATTTACAAATTTAAATTGATCTTTCCAGAGTTTTTTTTCATCCTCGGTAAAATCGTATGCGTTATATTTTAATCCAATATCGTTTAATATATTAGCAAATTTAGTATGATTTTTATTTAACATTTTTTTGTATTTATTATCGTTTATTTTTTGTGAATAGAAAATACCCATCATTCCATCTTGAGTAAGGATTTTCTTTAATCTTTTTACTAACTCAAACAAGTTTTTCGAAAAATACACTGTATCGATGGCTATTATTCTGTCAAAACTCTCATCTTCAAAGCTCAATTCATCGAAATCTCTAGCAATATAATTTATTCTATTTATTTTATTTTTTGTTCGAGATTGTGCTTTTAAGATAACTTGATCTGCAATATCAATTCCAGTTATTTTTGCTTTTGTTAAATCTGAGATATATTCAGAAATTTTACCCACACCACAACCGATGTCGAGAATATTATTATCATCATTTAATTTTAACAATTCTATGAGACAATCTATTTGCTTCATTGTAGCCATATTCATCTGACAAAGATATTTACCATAAACTTTTTCACAAAATATTTTATAAATTTTACTTTTATCAAAAGCAATTAATGCTTTATTTGAACCTTTTCTTTTTTTATTTTTGATGATATTTAAAATTTTAGAATATCCTTCTTTTGTTAATGTGTAAATTCCTTTCTCAATTTTAATAAATATTTTCTCGGATAAACTGTTAATTGTTGGTTGCCATTCAAAATCTTCTTTGATATGCTTATTTCTTATTTCTTCTAACTTTTCTAAACTAACTTCAACATCTTTATCTTTTAAGTGAAATAGAATTTTTAAAAGCCTTTCTTCATTGCTTGTTAATTCCATTTAGATATCCTTTATTCATTATTTAAAATTTTTCAATGTTACAAAAATATTATCCATTGCACCTAACATTTATACGCTGCGCCAATTAAAAATGTATACATAACTAACCTATAGTTATCCAAATTTTGTACAATAACTTTTTTCTTAGGGTTATTGTATTCATACTGAATTAGAATAAATTTTGTTTTCCGTTTACAATAACAGAATTAATCTTAATATCTTTGATTGATCGACTCTTTAAAATTTCCTCATCCAAACAGACAAAATTTGCCAGTTTTCCCTTTTCAATTGTGCCAAATCTATTTCCATCACCGGAAAGAATAGCAGCATTTTTTGTATAGATCTCTATAGCTTGATAGGGAGTAAGTTGTTCCTTTTCGTTATGAATCCTGGTTGCAGCGTCAATTCCCTTCAAGGCATTCAGATCTGTAATGTACCAATCCGATCCACCAGTAAGAAGAATTCCTCTTTTATAGATTGAAGCTAGTCTATTAGTGTGGGAAGTTCTTTTCATGCCCAAACGAGTTTCATAAAGTCCATTTTTACCAGCCCATAATCTATCGAACATTGGTTGCATTACTGCACTCACATTTGCCTTAGCCATTCTATCAAGCATCTCATCAGATGTAAGTTCGTTGTGGATCAGCATGTGTTTCAGATCTTTTGGATCTTCTTGTTGAACAGTTTCATAACAATTTAGAATTTGGGAAATCGCTGCATCACCAATACAATGAATAGCAACCTGTAAATTATTTTTATGAGCTTCACGAATAAAATTTTGCCAGAGATTATTAGAGCGATATAAAATTCCTGATGTTTCCGGTTTATCGGAATATGGTTTTAACAATGCTGCAGTATGGGAGCCAAAAGAACCATCAGCGAGAACGCATCCACCAATTCTGGGAGAACCAATTTCTAGAGCTATATCTACATCTGTAATTTGTGGATACAAAATGAATTCTATAGGAAAGAGATGTAAACTTTCTTTTATCAGGTTGTAATGTTTGATATCGGAATAAGTATCACCGATCATCGTGTGAACAACAGTATGACCGTTTTGCAGAGCGATATTTGCAGCTTGGTGATAGGCTTGTAAAATTGCATCATCAGTTAAATTCTTATGAAACCAGTTAGATGCTTTACCATTTGCTCTCTTAAATAAATAACCATTGAAATCTGAAGGAAGAGAATTTTCCCAATCTATCATTTTGGCAGCTTTTGAATTTATTACACAACTATGACCATCAACTCGTCTTAAAATGAGAGGAGTATCAGGGAATATTTTATCAAGCTCTGCAATAATTGGAAATCTCTTTTCTCTTACGTTATTTTCATCGAAATGGAAAGCAAATATTTTACCGCTAACTGGTTTTGTTTGTGAAAGTATTTCAAAAACTTGATCAAGATTTACAGCATTTTCTAAATTTGCACTTAAACTATATAATCCGCCTTCAAATGAATGAGTATGAGTATCTATAAATCCGGGATAAACAAAACTATTATTTAGATCGATTTTTTCAACATTGTCTATTTTGGGAATTTGAGTGTAAGTTTCTTTAATGTATTCCTTATCATCTACCAGCAACGCAAAAATAATATCATCTTCTTCTCGAAGTGTATGAAACTGTGCATTATAAAATAATTTCATAAATAATCCTTTGTAGTGGCAGATTATTAATCTACCTTTTCTAAGACAGTTCACTGAACTGTCACTACATTCAGATTTTCTTAATGTTTCAAAAAATCAATACCTGTATTTTGCTTAGCTCGTTCAATCAACTCTGCACTAATTCTGTTATGATCTTCAATTAGTTTTTTTAGATCAATATCTGCTTTCCCATTTTTGATGCGGATCTTTCCGTTTATGATTAGATAATCTACTGGTCGCATGCGCTGAGTGAAAACAAGAGCTGCCAAAGGATCAGAAAGTGATCCGGTATATTCCAAATGATTCAATGAAAATAAAGCAATGTCTGCTTGTTTCCCAACTGCTAATTCGCCAATGTCATTTCTACCAAGAGCTTCAGCACCTCCACGAGTAGCAATGCGAAGTACTTCTCGGGCGGTTAACCAGAATTCCGGTTTTCTCAAACGACTAAGCAGCATAGATAAACGAATTTCAGAAAGCATATTACTAGAATCATTAGAAGCAGATCCGTCCACAGCTAAACTGACAGCAATTCCCGCTTTCAGCATCTCTTTGATTCTGGCAATTCCAGAACCAAGACGCATATTAGAAGATGGACAATGAGATATTCCCATTCCGCATTCTCCCATTTTTTTAATTTCTTCATCGGAAAGATGAACAGCGTGAGCTACCCAAGCATTTTCACTAATCCAGCCAAGTGAATCTAAATATGCTGCCGGTCGTTCTCCAAATTTTTCTATGCAAAAATTTTCTTCATCAATTGTTTCTGCAAGATGTGTGTGGAACATCAGATTCTTTTCTTTCGCTAATTTAGCTGTTTGTTTCATTAATTCTGGAGTCACCGAAAATGGGGAACAGGGAGCCAAAGAAATTCGTAGCATTGCTCCATCTTTTGAATCGTGATATTTTTCTATTAATCGGAGAGAATCCTGCATGATCTCTTCTTCTGTTTGGACTACATCATCCGGTGGAAGTCCGCCATCTTTTTTACTTAATGACATAGAGCCACGAGTCGGCTGGAAACGAATTCCTAATTTCTGTGCTGCCTTAATTTCAATATCAATGAGTTCATTATTACAATTGGAAGGGAAGAGATAAAGATGATCAGAACTTGTTGAAACTCCACTTAGCATCATTTCTAAAATTCCTGTCTTTGCACTTGTAAAGATTGCTTCATCATTTATTTCACGCCATACTTCATAATGATCTACCAGCCAGGGGAAGAGTTCTTCATTCTGCATTCGCGGGATGTTCCTAGTTAAAGTTTGATATAGATGATGATGAGTATTAATGAACCCTGGTAAAACAACCATTCCAGCCGCATCTATTTCATCATCAAAATTTCCATTATATGGTTGTTTGCCAATCGAAACAATTTTATCACCGTCTATGAGAATATGTCCGCCGCTCCATTCATCTAGCTTATCATTCATCGTTGCAATGTAACTTGGGTTTTTAATTAAGGTCTTTTTCATAATATTTCCTCTAATAATTTATAAAACCTATAAACAGGGAATCCCATAACATTAAAATAGCAACCGGAGATCTTTTTCACAAACTGACTTCCCAATCCCTGGATTCCGTATGCACCTGCTTTATCCATTGGCTCCTTAGTATTTATATATTCCTCGATTTCATATGCACTGAGATTTCTAAAAAACACTTTTGTCTTTTCATATCCTGAATATAACTGATTCTTATAAGAAATTGCAACGCCTGTATAAACGTAATGAAATGTTCCGGATAGACGTGTAAGAAATTCTGCTGCCTGAAGTTTGTTTTCTGGTTTTTCTAAAATATCTGATCCTTGGTAAACAATTGTATCACTGCCAACTATCAAATAATCATTATCTACTATTTTTCTTATTGCAAGAGTTTTATTTTCAGCATGTGTTATTACCAGTTTTCTGGGGTTAGCACTAAAAGTCTCTTCATCAATATGAGCTGGCATTTGCAGTGCCTTAATCCCAATCATTTTGAATATTTCTTTCCTGCGCGGCGAAGCCGATGCGAGTATCACCTTTTTATCTTTTAATAAATTATGAATCATTTTTATTTCCTTTTATACTTTTCCAACTTGTGTAGGGAATCAAATCTTGACAATAAAATAAATAAAAATTTTGTCAAAATCGAAATTTATAAATTTAGTTTTCATGAAAAGAAAATGATAAAGTGAGTTATAAATAAATGATAAAAGTTAATAATAACCTAATACCTTGGGGAAAAGGATTAACAGTAGAAAAATTATTAAAAGAAAATAATTTTCTAATTCATCTCAGTATTGTTAAAATTAATGGTCAACTCATCAATAAAAAATCCTTTGCAATTCAGATAATTACTGATAGTGATGATTTGAAAATAATACATCTGACTGCTGGTGGTTAAAGATAAGTTGTTTTTCTATATTATAAAAAGGAAATATTAAAAAAGATGATTATTAAAAAACTTAATACAAAAATATTCAAGAAAACATATAAGATATTAAACGAAAATAATATTCCTTTCTGGCTGGAATCGGGTACCTTACTGGGAATTATCAGAGATAATAAATGTAATCCTGATCATAAGCATATTGATCTCGGAATTCCTGGAGAATATTTTAATAAATTTATGAAACTGGAAAAACAACTTTCACCGTTCTATAGGATTAAACCAGTAATTGATCTTTCAAAGCGGGAATGGATACCGAATGATTTTCCTAAAGCAGTGATCTTAAAAAAACTAGTAAAAAGTAAATATGCGGGACAAAAAATTAGAGTAACATTTAAATACAAAAAAGAAGATAAATATATTTGGGTAGACAAAAGAAGTTGTAAATGGGTTAACTCACATTTTTTTCAGAAACTGGATAAAATCAATATTAATGAAATGGATATTAATGTACCGAGTGATGTTGAGAATTATCTTTCAACCCGTTATGGTGAGTGGAAAACAGTAAATAAAAACTGGTTAAGTAGTATTGATGATCACTCTATTGTTGATTCTAAGACTATTAGTAAAATTCCACAAAAGGATAGGATCAGAAAGTACACAAAAAAATCGATAAAGCTTGAAGGAAAGTACTACGATAGAATGAAAAGATTGATTTTATTCGCTATAAAAATACTAGAAAAAAATAATATTCCTTACTGGTTGGACGAAGGAACTTTACTCGGAATTGTTCGCGATGGGGACCTTTTGCCATGGGATCATGATGCTGATATGAGTGTACCGGGAGAATATGCAGAAAAGTTATGGAAAATCCGTTATCAATTCTTCCCTGTATTTTTTGTTGTAAGAAAAATGACATCAAGTTCTTGGGTGCCAGGTAAGTTCAGAAATGTGAAACTTAAGCCTCCTTTAGAAAGGATAACCGGGATCAACTTGCACGTAGATCTCTTTTTCAAGTACAAGGTTGGTGATCGTCAACATTGGATAATTATGAATGCCTTAAAACATTCCGAAAGTAAATTCTTTGATAAATTAGATACAATCACGTGGGAAGGTAAGAAAGTTAAAATCCCTTCCAATGCGAAAGAATACCTTCGCTTGAATTATGGAAAATGGGAAGTACCGGATCCAGATTTTGATCCAAGTATAGATAATGGCACAATTGCCGAAAAAGGATTTAAATAATATGAGTAATAATAATAGAAGATTTAAAGAATATAACAAACAAATGTTTAAAGATTACAAAAAATCAATTAAGCATGCCATATTTGATGAAACATTGACACTTTATATATTAAGACCAATCGCATTTATTTTTGTTAAGTTGTTTTATCCGACTTCCATTACTCCAAATCAAGTCTCTTTAATGACTACAATAACCGGTATAATAAGTGCATATTTTTTCTCACGTGGTGATGTTGTAAGTTTTAGTATTGCAGCATCATTATATTTTTTTAGTATGGTTCTGGACTGTGTAGATGGAATGATCGCACGCTTAAAAAATAATGGAACCGCAGTCGGTAGAATAATTGATGGCTTTTCAGATTATATTGTTGGAATATCAGTTTATATAGGAATGGGTATTGGCTTTAGCAAAGGTTTTATCGAATTTAATTATATTTCATTCAGCTATTGGTGGCTTCTGATTATTGCAGCTGTAAGTCACATTGTTCATGCCATGATCGTTGATTATTACAGATCTGAATTTATGGCTCATGGTTTGGGAAATCAAAAATCTACTTGGGAAGAGAAGAAAAAATTTTCAGATGAACTTCATAAGATCAAACATCAGAAAAATAAATTATTTGATAAATTTTTAATTGCCATTTATCTAGGGTATTCCCATTTACAACTATTCAGGATGGATAAAAAAGAAGAATATAACAAATTAAATTATTTTAAAACAAATAAGTTATTAATAAGATTATGGTTCTGGATAGGTCCAACTGCCAGCGCATTTATAATAATTATTTCTGCCTTTTTATTCAGACCTATCATCTTCTTTGTTTTTACTATTGGACTTGCTA
>JAVCCF010000024.1 GCA_030765625.1 Candidatus Tenebribacter burtonii | reverse complement strand
TAGGTTCTTTATCGGGTTTTATACTATTTTTTGGGACTGCTTTTATCTTCCAGAAGACAACAGGTAAAGATGGACTTGGAGGAGGAGATATTAAACTTATTGCTGCTATTGGAGCTTTCCTCGGTATATGGGGAACTCTTTTTACAGTAATATTCTCATCCCTTATAGCACTTGTTTTATTATTGATTATAAAACATGACAGAAAAAAACATTTTCCCTTTGGACCATTCATCATTGCAGGAGCATTTACTTATATTCTTGCTGGAGATACTTTAATAATGTTGTATTTGAGATTGTTTAATATATTTTAAGTGCATTTGTATTATTACAGCAGTAATTATCCTAACAACTCATCATAAATGTCGCGAGTTAACTTTGATAGAGGTCGTTTCTGGAAGTCTTTGGAGTTATAATAATTTCCGAATGCTATTTTGTATATTTCACTTTTTGATAGTCCTAGTGAATCAAAACTTTTTAAAAAATCGACATAAATATCATTATATTTATGACATCTATCAATCATATCAGCAACTACGTCAGTGTGCATCTGATAGATTTCTTCAATTTTAAACATGGCACAATTATTCTTTATTTGTAATTTACAATCATCTAACTTCTGTTTTTTCTTATTTGTTATTTCAATTCTGAGATTCCATTTAGAAGAAATAGCATGAGTTTTGTCTTTAGCAATATCTTTATAGGTGAATCTGCCATCTTCACCAAATCCAGATAAATATGGATGTACGTAATTATGTAATTCGTTAGGATTTACATGTCTATTTCCTTTTAATCTTGAATTGCAAATAGTGCAAGAAGGTATCAAGTTGTAGAAGGACATTTGGAATAATGGATACAGTGATTTAGGAAAGAAATGATCAAAATCAGGACGCACAATTTTTTTCTCATCTTTGGTTACAGTATTTGTATATAATCTATTACAATATGGACAAACACTAACATTTACGGCTTCAGCTAATTTATATGCATCCCATTTTGTAGAATTAGTTGCTTTAGAAGAAAAAGATGTATAATTTAAGATTTCATCAATAAGGTTGTAAGTTTGAATATTATCCTTCTTTGGTTTTACAATAGAACCGAATTGTCTTACAAAATCATTATGTATAGTTGCTAATCCATCAGGTTTTTTTGTTAATATCTCTTCCAATTTTTGTTTGATAAAATTCAATAAATTATGAAAATCAGAAATGTCAGAATCATCTAATTTTGGTTCGATTCTACCCAGAATTGCATCTTTACAACTTAAGTAATGTTTCTCACAAATTTCGTCTTCATTTTCCAGATGAATTTTTATCATTGTGTTTCTCCATCTTGTTGTTGAACATCATCTTGAGCTTTTCTCTTAAAACTGGTTCACCGATGATTTTTATTACTTTTTTAATAGTATTTTCATTCTCAAAATTGTTTTCATCATTCAACCACTTTATCACTTCCTGAATTTTATTTTTAGCAAACATTCCAATAAAACCTTCGTTCAGAAAGAAACCATCTTTATAGAGAGAATAAATATTGGCACCAAATGGTTGTAAGTCATTTTTCATAACTTCTATTATCGGCCAGTTATCCTTGTCATAATCCGTTATATTCAACCGAATGACATTATTTGCTGGCAAATCTGATGTACAAATCGGTTTATTGGAAGTTAAGATGATTTGTAGATTCTTATCTGGAAAATCTGAATTCAAATATTTTAGAAAAATGCTTATAAACTTCTGTATCCAGCTTGGATGTAAATACATGTCCGGTTCATCCATTAAAATTAAAAGATCATTTTTAACTTCAAGTTCCTTTCTTATAGAATGGAACCTTGAAAAGAGAGTTAATATGGCCATCTCACCTGAGCTCATATCCCGCCATTTGAATTGCAGTAAATTCGAAGTATAATCAGTACTTTCTAGTAATCTAACAAGTTCGGTAATATTATCTTTATCTTCTTTAAAATTTCCGAAAATGTTTTTAGTAGATGTTTGGGACATTGGTTTAGTGTTTTTATGAAAATTGTATGCTATTGTTAAAAGCATTTCACAAATATCTAAGATTAATTTATTTTCTGATTTATTTAAAAAATTGGAAAAATCATTAGTAGCATCCATACTTGCAAGAATCGATTTTTTAAGGTTTCTATTTTCAGAATTCAAAATATTAATGAACCTGAGAATAAATATATTTCTCATAATTCTGTGAAGATTTGAAGGGGATGGTAAATTTCTATAATCTGAACTTGCATTGAATAAATCTGAAAAATCAATTTTAAGGATAAATTTCAATAATCTTGTTTTTATTATTTCATCAGTATTTAAAAATAACTTTATTTTATCTTCATCTATTTTGTTTTCGTGAGTTATAAACAAGTGTGATTCTAAGATAGTGATTTGTGTAGGCATTTCAAAACCGAAATCTTTTGAAATTATTGTGTCATAATGACCTACAAAATTCATTTGCCGGTTAAGTTCTTCTAAATTGTATTCAGATAAAACTGTTTCTAAAGGTTTGGTTTTATTCTTTCCTTCATACAGATATTTCATTGTTGATATATCTAAGGGACTCTTCTCCGTAGAATATTTAAAAGTGCTTGGTTGGAAAACATTGGAATAGAATATTACACTTGGTAATTCATTAGTTACAGGCTCTATCTTGAGTTTTTTGAAAGTGGCTTTATTTATAACGTAATTGTCTTTATGTTGATCATAAGTATCTATTAATTCAGTGTGATAGTACTTATTCCCATCTCTCAGAATAAAAAAAGCATCTTTTAATTTTGGACCTATTTTATGAATTACTTCTAAGATTGTAGATTTTCCTGATCCGTTTTTTCCGATTATTGCAGTAATGTTAAGAATGTTTGTTTTTTTATTGTTTTCATTGAAGAAATTTTCAGTATTATGGGGATTTTTTCCTTTTGCTATTTCTATTTCATAAAATATCTTATATTTATCTCTCTTAATTTCCTTACGTTTTACTCGAAAAAGATGCTCCCCACCGAAATTAAATCCTATATTTTTTAGAGGATTGTATTCTCTAACCCACATAAACACTAGCTCCATAAAATCTCCAACTTATAGTAAATATTAAAATATTATTTTAATCATTTTCTTTATAACAATTTGCTTGTCAATTCTATTCCAATTCAATTTCCTAAACAGTATATTGAGTTCAATTTTTCTTTACTCTCAAAAATCAATTCCAAGCAGTACCTTTACATCGTATGTTCACTAAGTTCACAAGACGATGTGTAAGTGGTCGAAATCCAGCAAGAAGAGGGTTCTCATAGATTAATATTAGCAGAACATTCCTCTGCTAGTTTTTGTTCGTTGCTTAACAATAAAATTGGCACGCCCGAGAGGACTCGAACCCCTAACCCTCTGATCCGAAGTCAGATGCTCTATCCAATTGAGCCACGGGCGCACATAAAACAAACTTATTTTTATAGTAATTTATGTCCAATATTTTAAGTTTGTAATAAAAAAAAAGATCTATTTTTATATATATTAAAAATGTATTGACACCATAAATTTTGTAATAATTTTAGCACCAATAAATTTGAGGAGAGGTAGATGAACGAAGACGAGTTTCTGATTTTAGCTCTGAGCTTTATATTAGTGAATGTAGCTATTAAAATTTTTGAAAACGGAATATTTAATACCTTTAAGACATTGAGACCTTGATTCTTGAACAATTACAATTAAAGAAAAATAAAAATACATAAAAAATAAAAAAAATAAATAAAAAAAGGAGCTAAGTTTTGAAAAAAAACATAGTGGAAAAAATTCTTTCAGATCATATTGTTGAAGGAAAGCCTGAGCAAAGTACTGAAGTAGGAATAAGAATTGATCAAACACTTACGCAAGATGCTACAGGAACTATGGCTTATTTGCAGTTTGAGGCTATGGGAGTTCCAAAAGTCAAAACAGAGCTATCAGTAAGTTATGTTGATC
>JAVCCF010000116.1 GCA_030765625.1 Candidatus Tenebribacter burtonii | reverse complement strand
AGGAAAGCTCCAATAGCAGCAATAAGTTTAATATCTCCTCCTCCAAGTCCATCTTTACCTGTTGTCTTCTGGAAGATAAAAGCAGTCCCAAAAAATAGTATAAAACCCGATAAAGAACCTATAACAGATGAGATCCAACTAACATCCGTATTCGGAAGAATTGAAAAAAATAAACCAATTACTATTAATGGAAAAGATAATTTATCAGGAATAATAGAATGATAAAGATCAATAAAGAAGATGATCAAACCGAATGAAATAAAAATTGCATATTTAAAAAAAACTAACGAGATTTGTTCGTTCTGTCCTGCATAAAGAAGAATAAGTAGAACTGGTGTTAATAACTCTACGAAAAAATGGTGAATATCTATCTTTGATCCACAATAGGCACATTTACCTTTTAATAAAATATAACTAATAATTGGAATATTATGATATGGTTTAATTTTTGTTTTGCAATTAGGACAGCTTGAATCAGGAAAAACAATTGATTTTTTTTTTGGAATACGTGAGATGCAAACATTGAAAAAACTACCAAAGACAGTGCCAAATATAAAAATGATTAGATAAAACATAATAAAAATGCCCGGATACCCGGGCAAATATTTTATTTATTTCATTCCCGAGCTGATAGCCAGCCCCAGGTTGAATATTGGAAGATAGATAATAATGATTATATATCCAACAACTCCAGCCATCAGAATGATTAACATCGGCTCTATCAATGCTGTAAGTCTATCGATTACAGAATCAACAAGTTTTTGATGAAATTCTGCTGCTCTACGCAACAGGCTATCCATATCTCCTGTTTCCTCACCAGTTGCCATTAATTGTAAAAGAGTTGAAGGAAATACTTTTGTCTTTCTGAAAGCGCCAGCAACAGTGAATCCTTCTTTCACCATTTTCCTGGCTTTCTGTACTGCTCTCTGGATAACTGCATTTTGAACAACATTTTCAACCAATTCCATTGTTTCCATAATAGGAACTCCGGCATACATTAAAATACTGAATGTTCTGGCAAATTTGTTCATTATAGAGTTTTCTATCACTTTCCCGATTACCGGAATCTTTAGCACAATTGCATCTATGATTAATTTCCCTCTATCAGATAGATAAAATAAGAAGAATCCCATAAAAATCGCTAGAATTGTTATCAATGTCAAAAATAAATTTTCTCTAATAAGTTTACTGATTGCAATTGCTGCCAAAGTTGGTGCTGGCAAATCTGCATTGAAGCTTTCATACACTGCTGCAAACATAGGAATAATATAGTAAAATAGAGCCCACACAACAAATGCCAGAAATACTACAATAAATATGGGATACGCAAGAGCTGAACCTACTTTTCTTTTTGTATCTTCTATTTTTTCCAGATATTCTGCAAGTTCATCCAGAATTGTGTGCAATGTACCAGATACTTCACCGGCTTTCACCAAAGATACATAAAGAGCATTAAAAACACCAGGGTGTTGTTCCATTGATTCTGATAAACTAAATCCCTTCTTAATATCATTGGATATCTCCAATAAAACCTTTTTGAATTTTTTATTTTTTTCTTCTTTTTCAAGATTTGTGATTGATTTTTCTATTGTTAGCCCAGCTGAAAACATTGTAGAAAGCTGTCTTGTAAAAAACACAAGAGTTTTTAAACTTACACCTGTTCTAATTTTATAAATGGTAAGCATCAATTTATCGAACATTGACATCTTACCTCTAAAAGCACCCTCGGTAGAAGATTTCACGGAAATAATAACATTCCCCTCTTGGGTAAGCTTATCTACTGCTTCATCCATTGAGTTTGCTTTAATCACACCATCTACGCGAATTCCTTTTACATCTTTAATTGCATACTGAAAACTAGCCATAAATTTTCCTTAATTTTATCATTGTTCTGATATTGTAAATTTGATTACCTCTTGAATTGAAGTAATTCCCATTTTCACTTTTTCTATTCCACTTTCATGAAGTGTCATCATATTATTTCTTATTGCAGCATCGCGAATCACATCTTGATTTTCACCAGTAAATATCAACTTACGGATTTCCGGTGTTATCTCTAACATTTCAAAGATACCAGTTCTTCCTGAATATCCCGTATTATCACAATGAACACAACCTTCACCTTTCTTAAAATTAATGTGCTTACCTTCTTCTTCCGAGATACCTGCGCTTGCTAGTTCTTTAGAAGTTGGTGTGTAATCAATTTTGCAATTATTACAAACTTTTCGCACCAATCTCTGAGCCATAATCAGATTCAATGATGAAGCTACCAGATAACTTGGAATTCCAATATCCAATAGTCGGGTTATGGTGGAAGGAGCATCATTTGCATGCAATGTGCTGAAAACTAGGTGACCGGTCAAAGAGAATTTGATAGCAATATCAGCAGTTTCCTCATCTCGAATCTCACCAATAAGAACGATATCCGGGTCTTGGCGCAACACAGACCGTAATGATCGTCCAAAAGTAAGATCTATTTTTTCTTTAGTTTCAATCTGTGTAATTCCATCTAATCTATATTCTACAGGGTCTTCCACAGTAACGATGTTATTTTCAATATTTCTAATCTCTTTTAAAGCAGCGTGTAAAGTTGTCGATTTACCACTACCTGTAGGACCGGATACAATGTTAATTCCATAAGGTCTTCGAATCCATTTATGGAACATCTCAAAATTACTATCTGTAAAACCTAATGTAGTGAGATCAAATCCGAATTCTCCTTTATCCAAAAGACGCATAACCACTTTCTCACCGGTAACTGTTGGCACAATAGAAACACGTACATCCACACTTTTCATCGGTGTTTTAAGAGAAATATGACCATCTTGAGGCAACCTTCGCTCTGCAATATTTAGCTTCGCCATAACCTTAACCAGAGAAACCATACCAGCATGCAAACCGATCGGTGGAGACATTACTTCACGTAATGCCCCATCGATACGAAATCTAACTCTGGTCTTCTTCGTGAGTGGTTCGATATGAATATCTGTTGTGTTAGATTTAATAGCTTCGGTAATAATTAGATTTATCAGTTTTACAACCGGTGCATCCGTCTCACCTTTGGAATCTATGGAGATTTCATTTTCATCTTCATCCACAGCAACAAAATCAAATTCACCAACAGCATCATCTACCTGTGAAGAAGTTCTGATCGTCTTATAATATCGTTCTAAAGTATCAGCTAAAGTAGTTTCGCCAATCAAGACAGGAATTATATTTTTCCCTAATATTTTCTTTAAACTATCTTGAATAACAATATTTTCAGGATCAACCATAGCAACAACAATTGAACCACCATCTTCCCGAATTGCCATTATTTGATTTTCCAGAGCGAATGGTTCAGGGATTTGCTTAATGATTTCGGGATCTAACTCCATAAGTTCATTAGAAGCTACAACTTCATATTCGAGTTGAAGATGTAATGCACCAAGAAGTTGTTTTTCAGTTATGTATCCAAGCTTCTGCAGTGTTTGTCCTATCTTTAGATGAAAGTTTTTTTGCTTTTGTAAAGCTTCTTTAATATGTATTTCAGAAACTATTTCTTGATGTACTAATATTTCACCTAACTTAGCATATTGCGGTGTAAATGTCATTTATACTCCTTAATCTACATATCTATTCAAAACTACCTGTGCTGTAGCAGAAGTCTGTGTTCCCACAATGGTAGCCGTGATCTGAGCCTGAATCGATCCAGGAGGTGATGGAATAGGTGGAGGACATTCATATTTGTAAAATCTAAATAATTGAACAATCTCGCCATTATTTACATCTGCCTCAGATAGTGGTTCACCATCATTACCAGGTCCAGTAAAGTCGGTAAAATCCGGTTCAAAATTTGAATTAGTTGGATCCATATCCAATTGATCTTCGCGTACCGGCACGCCTAATGTAGAAGTAAAAGTAACTTCCTGATTTCTAATGAGATTTTGTTGACCATCTCGAACGATTACTCTAAATTTTGGAGAAAGATTAAACTCATCACTTTTCCAATCCGGTGGATTATCATAAATATCCCAATCAACATGCTGTGGAATTGCAATCATTTCTATGTTAGCAAATTGCATTGGTAAAACCACAATTTGACTATCAGTAAAATTCTGCTGCCCAGGAACGCTATTGGAAACTTCAACATTTACCATGATAGAATCATTAATATGGGCTCCATCATAATTCAAATATGTATATGCAATTCCACTTGTAGAATCGCCATCAGCATTTTCGTTACCTACATAACCAGGAGCATAAATAGAAGCAAAAGAGACCGTGTCACTTAAAGAAAAATAAACGGCTGTCCCGTAATCAACAGGATTATTATATTGATCTGTTAGAAAAGCAGCACATTCAATATTCCAGATTCCGCTACCCATCTCTTCACCTGTATCTTGTCCACCAATTGAAATCGCAACAGAATTTGGAGGTCCTGAATGTACAACAATTTCAGATTTTACCGTTGAGATTAGGATTGTATCATTGTAAGTGAAAGCTCTCAAACTAACTGTACCTGAATAGTCTCCACTACTAATCGGAATACTTGCTTTTCCGCCAGAAGATACTACAGATAATGAATCTGTACTTGGCCAAAATATTGTATTATTAATATTTGTTCCAACGGGAGCATTAACAAACTGGAAATAAACGTCTTTAGGTTCTTGAACAAGATTGCCATTAACGTCATAAAGACTCACAATAAAGTTATAGGATTCATTTCCGCCTGTACCTGCAACTTGAATATCCACCTGTCCCTGAGAATCAAAACCGATCGAATTCACATCAGTAGGGTTTCCACCACCTTGAGGAACAACATGTACACTCATTTGCTCTGATGAAGTGCTGGTAGCTTCTTCACCATCTCCATCAAGATAGATATGCTCTGTATATGCAGATATTGTTGCAACTCCTGGAATTCCATCATCCCAGAATTCCACTGAAGCAACACCTGTACTATCTGTAATATCATAAGCAATAATATTCCCCATATTCGCACCAAAATTAACTCTTTGATCGAAGATAACAAAATCATTTTGATCCTTTACAAGAACATAGATAGTAGCATATGTTCCATTTTCATTATCAGCATAAATAGTGTCTGGTTCTGCCCACATTGTTAAAATGTAATTTTCATTTCCGCCTTCAACATCTTCAGGATCTAAAATTCGGTTATCACAAGCTGTAAAAAAAATACCTGCAAAAACAAGCAAAACAACTATAAGTAATAAAAACTTATTGAATTTCATTTTCCCCCCTATTGGTTTTCATTTTCATTTGAATCTTTTTCTATGATCAAATGTTTTTCAAGGTTTTCGTCTATATTGTATTCCACATCCTCGGAGTAACTAACAACTCTTGGTGTGATTTCAATAATAAGATCTGTTTTCTTCAATTCCTTTACGCTATGTTGGAATAATTTTCCAAGAAATGGTATTGAAGATAAAAGTGGAACTTTATTAGTTGTGTGTATAACATTACTACTAAGTAGCCCACCTACTATAATTTTCCTTCCATCTGGAACTGTTACGGTCGAGATTATTTTTCTTACTTTGGTTCGTGGAACATAACCACCCACAAGTTCCATCACAGAACTTACTTCCGGTTCAATCATAGTAGTAATCTGGCCATCTTTGTTAACGGTAGGTTTGATCTTTAATTTAATACCAACTTCTTCTCTTTCCACTTGAACTTGTTTATCGTTATCTACCACAACAAAAGGAATAACTTCACCAATGAGAATTTCAGCTTCTTCGCCATTTAATGCTGTAATCCGCGTATCTGTAAGAAGTTGAGCTGCATTATTTGCCAGAAGCCAATCTATTGTGATATCAAATGCAGTGAGTTGACGGCTGAAATGTCCAATATCAGATAATTGATCCATTCTTTGGAAATATTGATCTTCGGGAAGTTCACCGAAAGGAGATAACTCACCATGGGGTAATTCTCCTGAAGAGTCTTGATAATTAAAAGGTAATCCTGCACCATTTTCTGCTAGTGGATCCTCAGCAAGAATTGTTGTAAGATTGTTCAGCTTTGACCAATCGATTCCAAATTTTTCAGCTTCTGAAATTGAAATCTCGATTAGTCTGGCACGAATTTCAATTTGTTTTTGAGGAATATCAATCTCTGCTATTCTATTTGTGATCTCGGCAAAAGTTTCTGGATTTGCACGAATTAGTATGGAATTCTGTCCTTCAATAGCGACAGCTTCTCCCGGCATAATTTCTAATGCATTAGTTATCTTATCAACATCAACATAATTCAGATTGATCACATAAGTTCTTTCACCAATCTCTTCTTCGATTCTTGCCTTATCCCCAACGATAAAAGTTTTCTCTCCGATCAGACGATAAGATAGTCCAATTGATTTTACAACCAAAGCCAAAGCTTGTTCAATTGGAACATCCTGAATGTGGATCGTAATTTTTCTTTCTTCTTTTTCTCCCTTGTCCTTAGTTGATGTATCCATCGCTAATACAATATTACAATTACTAAGTCTAGCCATTGTTGAAATAATATTTGAGATAGAAGCATCTTCAGCATCCAATGTGATTTTTTTTTGCAATAAATTTCCATCATCAGCCGATAGATTGAAAGTTCCTATCAAAAATGCGATTAAAAATAGCATCGTGATTCCAGAACTATTCTTTAACTTAAAACTTTTCATAAATTCTCCTTTAATTACCAATTATATTGTCTATTTTTTTTTGTTTTATTATTTTCCTGAATTTCTACCGGTTTTTCAGGAAGTTTTTTCACATTGATTGTTCCAACTGTTCCCTTATAATTATAAGTTACTGTTCCTTGTTCAATATCAGTGATATTACCTTTAATAAAGTCATCACCTATCTTGTAAATAGTTGTAGAACCTTTATAGGCAATAGCAGCTCGTTTCTCTCCATTTTCAGGAATAATGGTTGATTCAAGACGAACCATGTTTTCTATCTTCCTGCGCCATTGAGTTTGCAAATCTCTCATGGTTTTAACAATTAGATTTTGTTCAAGTGGATCTTTTTCTACCGTAAAAATAAAATCTTTTCTATCTTGAATGGAGCTTTCAATTTCTTTTATTTGAGATAGTAGTTTTTCACCCATTACCAAACCAGCATATTTCGATTCTTTAGGAATTGTTTCCACTTTTCTATATAAAGAAACATTCTTCATTCCAAAAGCTAGCAGGAGTATAACAACAAGTGAGATGACAAAATCTTTCAGATATTTTTCTTCCATTTATACCTCCTTGATAATTTTAAATGTAGATAACTGAATTGTTACTTTGTAGCGTGTTTCCGGGTTCTCAATTTCAATTTTAATATCATCAGTTTTAATTGGCTTCACATCTAATTCGGTAATTTCTATTATTTGATCAAAACTCTCAAGATCAGTCAAAAATTGTCCAAATTGAACATAAGTACATTCCAATAAAAAACTGTATTGTTGTTGAACCAGATTTTTATCGGAAGATGCAACTACTTTTGGAGACATTGAGTTTACAGAAATCTTATATTTATCAGCAAGATCTGCTATTTTTTTTACGAAAGCATTAACTTCACTAGCATTGTAATATCGTTTTGTTGTCATACTATTTGTAATTACTTTAGAAACTTCTTTAAGTTGTTCATTTAGCACTTTTGCACTATTCAGTATTTCCTGTTTACTTTTTATTTCTTCATCATATCTACCAACTATTTCTATCTTGGCTTTTATTGTATTAGAACTCATATAAAAGAAGATAATTGCAGATAATATCATAACAAAAAGCAAAGCTAAGTATTTATTTCTCATGTTTTACCTTCCCTTTTCAGAAGATTCTGAAATCAGATCAATCTGAAAACGCAATATTTCTATATCTTTTTCATAATCAAGACGAGAAAGAACAAACGTAATCTCAGGAAAATCTGTATTAATATGAACATTATTCTTCAGTTCAGTAATAAAATTATCTATCAAATCGAATTCTTTCTGATTTTTATCAACTTTTGTTATACCATACAAGCTCAAGTTATTACCCTTGAAAGAAAAGTTTGTGATGGCAATTTTATCAGTAGTTTTTTCAGATAAAGCAACTAATTTCTTAGCCCAGAATATCCTCTCTCTACTTATTATTGCCATTCTTTCTAAATCCAGTTTTGTAAGAAATTCGCCAGAGATTTCATAAGTTTCGATCTCATTTCTGATCTCATTTAATAATTTGCTTCTACTATCGATCTTAGTTTGCAAATCTATATTAAAACCAATCACAAAACCTGTCATGATCACAATTACAAGAATGTAACCAATAAGAGTATACTGGAATACCCTTTTTTCAGATTCCGCCTTCTGCTTTAAATCACCATACTTATTTAAGTTTATCTTAAAAAATAATTCATTCATATTTTGCCCCTCTATTCCGGTCTTAATGCCAAGCCGATAGCTAAAGCAAATTCCGGATCTGTTTCATCTGAATATTTTGCAGGTTTTTCTATACTCGTAAACGGATTAAATACTTCTGTAGGAATATTTAAATTTTCATTCAGGTATTCTACCAATCCAATAAGTTTTGCACCCCCGCCAGACAGAAGGACTTTTCTGAAATCACTAGTTCCAGCTTCTTTCACATAAAAACGTAAAGATCTCTTGATTTCTTGAACCATAAGCTCTGCTGTTGTTTTCTCTGTAATATCCAGTGCAATAAGAGAATCTTTATTTGATACATTATCATTTTTTTTCAATCCATTCTCAAATTTATATTCTTCAGCTTCGGGATAATCTATATTCTTTGCTTTCATTATATCTTTTGTAAAATTGAAGCCACCCCAATCAATATTACGAGCAAAGAATTTCGAATCAGGACCAAAAACTACCATGTTAGTTTGAAAAGCGCCAATATCCAAAAGCACATATACTCCATCATCAACAGGATTATTAAGTGCAAAGCTATTGGCTATACCTAAAGCTTCTAAGTCTATTATTCCAGGGATAATACCAGCTGATGTGAGAATATTTGTATGATTATTCACAAGTTCTCTAGTTGCAGAAGCTAACAGAATGTGCATATTATTTGATTTCTCTTCCACCCTGCGAACTTGATAGTCCAACATCATTTCTGAACCGCTTATCGGTAGATGTTTTTTTGCCTCAAAAAATAGAGCCGATTCAAGCTCATCATCCGGAAGAAATATAGTCTTTATTTGCTTAATGCTCGTGTTCTCTCCACCAATTGACGAGACGAGACGTTTGATCTGTCTCGGTTTGATTTTCATTGTTTTTAACATGCTCGATAGTACAGGTGCAAAACGATCTGGTGAAAGATCGGAACGTACCGGTTCAACACCTTCAGCAATGGTAGAACGGGATTCACAATTAAGAAGAGCAAACCCTTGATGCAGCTTCTTAAGATGAACCATCTTTATGCTGTGTTCACCGATATCCAAACCTACCGATTCTTTAAATTTCACTTTTTTCTTTTTAGCCATATTACCTCACCATTTATTATTTCTATTTCTTCTTAAAATCCCCAATCACCAGGTGATTTGAAAAACCATGATTTTTGGACGAAACCAGCTAAGTTATATTGACCCCAATTTTCATGAATCTGTGGAAAATCCGGGGGTGTTACTTCTAAAAAACGCCTATCATAATAATAGTCTTTATCATATCCAGTTGAAGGATGATTCCCGTCATAATGATAATCTTCCATTTCCCATGGACTTGGATTTGAATTACCATATGGATGGTTATAAGGATCACCTCCTGAACGATGCACAAAACCACGTCTTCTTTGTGCTACAGCCCCATACAAATGTATTGCTCCCCGTTCATATTGGTTAACCTGATCTGTTGACGGTTCTGGCCAAACAGGGTTGTACCATGGATAATCTGTTCCATAGGGATATACATAATTACCACCGGAATTGGGATATGATAATATATATCCGTTCGGGTCAATAAGAGTATTATTAATCCACGACTCTATGGGGTAACCACAAGGATTTCCATTTATCGGATTTGCTCCATGTAGATTAAATCCTGCATTTGGTATATAATTATTTATCGGAAAAATATATTTTTGTAAATCTACAAAAGTATAAAGCGACTCCATATTTGTTGGCTCAAGCAATATCATTGGAGATACATAACCTGGAATGGGTGGAGGTCCATCTGAAAATATTACATTTCCTTCATGATCAAAAATTGTGTAAGAATTTTCATCATCACTTCCACCATTTGTATATTGAGTTTCTATCAAATCACCATTATCAACATCAAATTCAAAAGTGCTCTGACTACCTGTACAATATATATCATCCAAGATAAGATTTCCATTTACAATTACATCTATAGTCGCATCATCCCAACCGTTTCCACCACTATCATAAAGCTCTATCGTAAATTCTCGAGTAATATAGGGACTCGGAGCTATGAAGTTTGGGGTGGAACCATGAGGATGTTGATATTGAAACGTGAAGATACCATCATAGTGACAAGCCATATCTCCATGCAGCACTATATCACCTTCTGCAATAGCAGCATAAGCTCCATATAAATATATGCTATTACAGTTATCATCAATAATTATATTACTTCCATTAATCGGTTCTCTATGTTTGTATCTAATCAATATTTTTTGCTCTGAAACCAGCCCGAAATAGTCATTATGATTTACAGGACCGGTATATAGCGGTTCTCCGGTTCCAGGGTCAATACCACTAAAGCCATCAGGCCATGAACCAGGGGAAGTTCCTGCATATGTAATGTCACCAACAATGAAAACTGTGTCTGCACAACCAAAAGTTGTAGAACCTGAGACTTCACCTTTGATCCAAAGTTCTCCATTTGGTATCCAAAATGAATTGTTGTTTATAGGAAAAGAGTTAATATTTGTCCAAAGCGTTTCTTTTTTTGTTATAACATTTGTAAAGATGTAATCTGCATCTTCATACCAGTTCCCACCAATAGCTATAACTTCTTCTACCTGCTTAATATCGCTTGGGAACCAGCTAAAAACATCTAATTCAACTGTTTCGATATCATTAATCTCACCATATTTCAATTCAAAACTACCGGTCCCAAGATTGACATAAACAATATCTGTATCATCATTTCCTAATTCAATACCATTTTGTCTAATTTCTTCAGCATTAGGTTCAAAAATAACTTCAGGTACTTCTTCTTCCCATCCTCCTAAAAATATGTCGTTCATGGGAGCAACTTGTGTTGCAAGACCTACATAAGCTCCTTGACTAGTAACAACTTTGAAATGACCAGTAGTTGTAACCAACGAATAAAAAACTGGCCAGCTATTATTCTGTAGATAAATATCACTGTTTGAGTGTAGTGGTCCATATAATTCGTCTTGATTATAGAATTTAACTAATGATGCAGCAAAACCACCATCTTCATTTTCTGATGCTTCTGTTTGAGTAATGTATTGATATTCAGCTAAACTTTTGGGGTTTAAATATCTTTCTGTCATTCTCTTGATAGGAGATAAAACTTTTCTGCCCGATTTTCCTTCTCTTTCTGCTTTTATCAAAGACTGAACGGAATATCCGGTTCTTGCACGGACTTTGTGATTATCTATAGTATAAGTTGTTCTGCGTGTAGGTGTAAATATTTTCACAACTCTATCAGGTAAAGGGATATACCTATTTTGCTCAATAGCCAGCGATGTTCTGGTCAATTCTGTTCTAAGTAATAATTCTTCTTGAATTTTATCATGTTGATATTGAGTGTTGAGTTGATCTGTATTTACCATATTCATTAAAGTGGCAGAAGATACAAAGGTAACAATAGTTACTACAACTGCTGCGGCGATAACAAAAATGCCGCCTTTTTCATTTTTCATTATATTTATAAACATATCGATATCCTCTTTAAGTCTGAGAATTTCCAATGAAAACAGATGTTTCATATTTAATTGTTTTAGTATTTTGCCGTAAATCATCTTCTTGAGTTTGTCTTATCTGTTTTGCTCTGAATCGAACTTGAGCTTCTAAAGTTATTCTCATCAAAACAGGTCTTCCATTTCCATCTCTTTTTTGAACTTCCCAAATAGAATTTTTATTCAAAATTCTAAATTGTGGTTGATTTCCAATCAAATTAGTTGGTGTGGAAGGAAATATTTTAATTGGTCGTTTGAATGTTTTACTTAACCCATGGCTGGATAATACCCATAATTGACCTTCGTCATCGCAGGAGAATTTACTCCAATAATTTGAAATATTCGTATCATCTTCAGCTAATGCTGGGCTTACCGTTATCTCATTATTAGCGATGTTTAACTCCACAGAATTTGCAGCACAAAGACCTATCAAAGCTTGATTTTTTGTAAACTCATCGATTGCATATCCCTGCCTCATAGTTTCTACAGCAGTGAAAAGATCTTCTTGTAACTGAGTATAAAGTTTTGTCTCCTGGTATGTACTAATAAAATGCATCAAAGATAAAGATACTCCTACAAAAATCAGTGCGGCCAGAGGTAGAGTAACAATAATCTCTACTAACGATATACCTTTATTTGATTTTAAAATATTTTTCATTCTGACGCTCCTACAACTTGATCAGTTCTGTAGAAATAGTCTTCTCTTAATTCAAGTTCCTGTGGGACATTGATGATTCTATAAAAATATCTTTCTGGGCCATTCCGCCAGGTTACTTTTATTGTAACCATATCGTAAGCTATATAATTTGCTACAGCAAGATCGCGGAAGGATTGCTTACTTTTTGTCATAAAACCTATTACCGGTTCACCACTCAAATCATCAATTATAAACTCACCCGTATTAATTGTTTCATTACCTTCGATGGCTACAGAATGCTGGTTGTACATATTATACCATTTGATTTCTTCAAGTTTCTGGGTTGCTTTTAGCAAAGCTACTCGATAATGATAATGAGCGTCTGCTTTGTATCGAACATAATATGTACTTGTAAAAAGCCCCGCAATAGATGCCGTTACTATTAACAGAGCAGCTAAAACTTGAATAATGCCCATACCACTTTCTGACTTCAAAGATTTTAAAAAAAACATTTTTAATAACCTGTACCAGTCGCAAACATTTTTGGATTATCAGCAAATTCTTTTGCTACTTTTCTATCAAGATAACCATTCATCACATGATTGTATAATGATTGATCTTTCGATTGCATACCTTCTTTATTTCCAGATTGAATTACAGATGGTATCTGATAAGTTTTTTCTTCACGAATTAGATTTTTTACAGCAGAATTTGCTATCATTATTTCTAATGCTGGAATTCTATCACTTTCATCTTTCATTGGCAACAGTGTTTGCGCTATAACTGCTTGCAATGATTCTGCCAGCATAGAACGTACTTGAGCCTGTTGCTCTTTTGGAAACATATCGATAATTCTATCGATCGATTTTGTAGCACTACTTGTGTGAAGTGTAGCAAAAACAAGATGTCCGGTTTCTGCAGCAGTAAGAGCCAAAGAAACAGTTTCAAGGTCTCGCATCTCACCTACCAGAATAACATCCGGGTCTTCACGCAAAGCACTACGAAGAGCTACGTCAAAACCCCAAGTATCGTGACCAACTTCTCGTTGATTAATAAGTGAATTTTTACTGGAATGTACAAATTCTATCGGATCTTCAATTGTAATTATGTGGCAATGTCTATGATCATTAACATAATCTACCATTGTAGCCAAAGTTGTAGATTTACCACTTCCTGTGGGGCCGGTTACAAGAATCAAACCTCTATCTTTCATAGATAAACGACTGAGAATTTCCGGTAAATGTAGATCTTGAAAATCTTTTATTTCATTGGGAATCACACGAAAAGCAACTCCCAAACCATTTAATTGATGGAAAGCATTCACACGGAAACGTGTATCATCATCAAGTTTAGTAGAAAAGTCAATTTCTAATTTTTTCTTTAAAATGGTGATTTGAGAATCGTTCATTGTGCTATATATTAACTCTTTTACTTCCTCTTCATTATATATTGGTAAATTTAATTTTTTCATTTTCCCTATAACGCGTACCATTGGCACTGAACCAGAACTAATATGAAGATCTGAAGCCCCTGCATCAGATGTGAATTGTAATAATTCTTTAACAGTCAACTCAATACCTCCGAACTAATCTAAAACTTCATCGGAAGTATTAGCTTCATCATCATCAGCAGTTCCATAACCAAAATATTTTGCATCATCCACATCATACCAAACTTGATTTCCTTCACCTTCGGGAAACTCTTCTGTGGAAGTTGCAACATATTTTGTAGGTGGATTACCAACAACTTCAAACTCCCAATTTTTCAAAGTTCTATTTCCCAAGTGGATAGCTCTAAGTGCTTGATCAATATCATAATTATCAGTAGATCCATAAGTTTGGCGATAAACTCGATAAGTACTTCGAATAGCAGCAAGTGCAGTTTGAGCTTCTGTTGATCTTGCATTACGAACATAATTCATGTAGATCGGGACAGCAATGGCTGCAAGAATAGCAATAATTACAACAACAACTAATAATTCAATAAGACTGAATCCCTTTTGGTTTTTTACATTTTTAAACATTATACGTCCTCCTAAGATTATTTTCTTCCTTATTATGCATATTCTATTCCTATAAATAAATTTTTTCTTATTGTTGCAAGAAAAAAATGGATTATTATAATTTATTACAAACAAACATAATTAACTTAAATTTAATAAGGTTAACAAATAAATTATTGTGACTATTAATAAAATATTGCTATTAGAATTAAATTCTAAAAATTGTTTTATTTATTAAAAATATGTAAAATTATTTAAAATATGATTAGATAATTGAATAATAAGTTAAAGAACATGGATGGCTTTAAATAGAAGAAAACCTTGTTGGTTTTATGAACACCTTGTTCACAGGTTATCATGAAAAATATAAGAATTAGTTACAGTTATCTTTACGCTACGCTTTTTTAAAAACAATATATGCAAATTCTTTGGTTAATCTCAATCCTTATTACTCCTTTGACCGAACCACTATTTTCATCATCTTTTTATGATCATAGATTGAGTATTTTTCAATTAATTGCTGTGAAATCATGTTCATAAAACCTCACAGAAATTGATATTAAAATGGTTCAAAGTTATTCTTTTGCCAGTAAGTACTTTCTGCTTCATCTGCAATTTCAATCAAATCATCATAATGTTGTTTTTCCCAGTTACTCATTTTCTCGAAAAACTTTTTCAACACTTCGTCATCAGACTGTTCTGCTGATTTCTGATAAAATTCAAAAGCATTTCTTTCTAAAAGTGTAGCCACTGAAATAGCAGAAAACAACATTTGATTTGAGCCAATCCTTTTTATAAAGTTGTCTGAAAAAATCATGTTTTCTGTATCTTTTGTAACGATTATTTTCAATATCTCTTCATTGGTAATGGATTGATAATACTCCAAAAGATAATTAAAGTGTCTTTGTTCTTCTTCAATCATATATTGGAAAAAATTTATTACTTCAGTATCCTTAGAGTTTCCAAGAGCATTCTGATAAACATTTATGCTATCTTTTTCACCTCGCATTGCATTCTTCAAAGCAATTAACATTTCTTTATTTTTCATTTATACCTCCAATTTAATTCACTATTCGCCTCATTCATCTGTTCTTGTCAAACATAATGTTCCCTCAAGGGTATAAATTAAGATAATTTTGGAATACAATTATTTTTTTTAACTTTAGCTTCTAGATCAATAATCATTCCGTTGGGAACAAACCGAAAGTAATCTATGAAAAATCGGGGGAAATTACCAATAATCGAGGAGTAAAATTGCTACAGTTATTTTTGCATTATGCTATAAATTTAATATACAAAAAGAAATAAATCTTGACATGAAGACATAAATATTTTTTTCAAACATGTGTTTAAAATTACTGTTTTATTTATTGAAGGAGGAAATGAAAATGAGTAGTAATGAAATTAAACAAAAAATCATTATGACTACTATTGAAAGTATTGAGAGCAAAGGTATTCAAGGTGTTACAATTAGGAAAATTGCTGAACAAGCTGGAGTGAATGTGGCAGCAATAAATTACCATTTTGGTTCTAAAGAACAACTATTAAAAATCGTAATGAATGCAACTTTAAATGAAAGTTTTGTAAACAATATTAAAGATTATGAAGATCTCTGGGTAAGTGATTCAAAAAAGGCCATTCAGCATTTTCTGGAAGATACTTTGAAAGGTTTAATTAATTACCCGAACTTAACCAAAGCACATCTTGCTGATTCATTCCTTAAAAATGATTTCAGCACAAATTCTGTTCAGAAGATCAATGAGTTTTTAGCAGAACTGCACGGGTTAATTAGAAACATTATACCCTTTGAAGATAATTTTGAAAGCAAAACATCCGTAGTACAATTATTTTCAACTATTCTTATGTCCGGTATGATGCCTGGATTGTTTGATCAATTTTTGGGAAAAGAATTAAAAAGCTTAGAAAATCAAAAGGTCTTCATCAAAGTTTTGTTAGAAAATTATCTAAAATAAAAAAAAGGGAAGAATAAATGAACAAACAAACAAAAATATTACTAATTATTTTAGTGATAGGATTTAGTACATTGCTATATCCAAGCCAAACTCAAACAGGTAACTTAATAGGACGTGTTATCGATGCAGAAACAAGCTATCCATTGGTGAATGTAACTGTCTTAGTGAAAGAACTTGAAAAAGGTGTTTATACGAATAAAAAGGGGCAATATTCCATAATGAACCTGCCTGTAGGAAATTACACGATTATCTTTCAGATAATTGGAACCAACCAGCAAACAAAAACAGATATAATAATACGCTCAAATCGATCAACATTTGTAAACGGAGAATTAAAGAGAAAAGCCATTCAGATTGAAGGAATAAAAGTAGAAACCAGTTATTTTGCTGAAACAGAGGAGCAGACAATAAGTATTGTTAGCTTTTCTAATGAAGAGATCCGGCGTGCTCCCGGCTCTGCTGGAGATGTGAGTAGAATTATGATGTCTCTTCCAAGTGTGGCAAAAGTTAATGATCAGAGTAATAACCTTATTGTACGCGGCGGAAATCCGATGGAAAATTCATTCTATATTGATAATATCGAAATCCCAAATATTAATCACTTTCCGCATCAAGGTTCATCTGGCGGACCGATAGGTATTCTTAATGTAGATTTCATCCAAAATGTTACATTCAATACAGGAGGATTTTCTGCCATTTATGGAGACAAGCTTTCTTCCATTATGGAAATCGATTTCCGCGATGGAAATCCAAATGAATTTGATGGACAGATTGATTTCAGTTGGGTAGGTTTCGGAGGAATTTTTGAAGGTCCTACAAGCAAGAAAAGTTCTGCTATGCTGGCTATAAAAAGAAGTTACTTGAAATATATTATCGATGCTATCGATGTAGGAACTTCAATTGCACCAGAATATGGTGATATACAAGGAAAGTTTACCTATGAATTCAATCCCTTACAAAAGTTATCTTTCCTAGCTGTTTTTGCAGATGATCATAACTCTCCCGACCAGAAAAATGCAATGGAAAACTATATGTCACATTACGGGAATCAAGATCTTTATCAGGGAACTTATGGTTTGAATTGGCGGGCTGTTTGGAATGAATCTACTTTTTCTAATACATCACTTTCAGTTACATCATCTAAATATGAAGAAGATTATTGGGAAACTTTTAAAGAACCAGTTAGTGTTGTACCAGATATTAAGAACCGTACCAACGAGCTGGAATTAAAATTAAGAAATGTGAATTTCAGAAGAATTTCTGAAAAGATCAGTTTAGATTTTGGATTCGACGCTAAACACTTGATGCATGATTATGATAACTTTCTGGCAGAATCAACTAATTCTATTGGTGATACAATTCCAGAACTTAGTATGAAACATAAAATAAGAGCTGAAAAATTGGGTGGTTTTGTCAGTCTTAATTTTAATCCTTTCCCTAAATTTTCTACAGTTTTAGGTTTAAGGGCAGATTATTTTTCTTTAAACGAAAATGTAACCCTATCACCAAGATTTTTCTGTAAATATAAACTGAATGAAAAAACTTCTTTAAATGGTTCGATTGGGATTTTTCATCAGAATTTACCACTACTGCTTTTATCGCAGAGTGAAGACAATAAAGATCTGAAAGATCCATTTGCCTTACATTACATTATAGGAATTGAACATTTACTTTCAGAAGACACGCGCTTAGTTATAGAAGCGTATCAGAAAAATTACAGCAATTTTCCAACGGATACTAATCAACCTGGTTTTTTTGTGATCGACGATAATTTCTTTAATAATTATGAAAACCTAAAAGATGATGGTCAAGCTTTGAGCCGTGGTGTAGAAGTGATTCTGCAGAAGAAATTGGCTGAGAGAATTTACGGATTAGCTAGTGCTGCTTATTTCCGTTCCAGTTATAAAAGTTACGACGGCATCTGGCGTAACAGAAACTATGATAATCAGCTTATCATTAGTATCGAAGGTGGCTATAAACCAACTCCAGGATTGGAAATGAGTATGCGCTGGATCTATGCAGGTGGTGTCCCTTACACTCCAATCGATGAACAACTATCAGAAGAATATCATCAGACAGTACTGGATGAAAACCGGATAAATGCTAAGCGTTATCCAGACTATCACTCAATGAACGTTCGGATAGATAAGAGGTTTTTTTTCAATAAAACAAACATGGTGATCTATGCTAGTGTGTGGAATGCTTATGCTCAGAAGAATATCGCTGAGTATTACTGGAATGATACGGATCAAACAGTTGATGAAGTTTATCAATGGACGTTTTTACCGATTCTTGGCGTAGAATATGAATTTTAACGTTGCAAAACAAAGGAGAAAGCTATTCAACTTTCCCCTTTTATACAATAGATAATTAATATTATTTAACCGAAGAAGAAATTGCCTGACCACTCGTGAGTGATCAGGCAAAATTATCTTATTCATGAGAATGAAAAGTTGCTGCTCTCGAAAACTGGTCGAGGTGAAATTCTCTTATTTCATAAGTATCATTTTCTTTGTAGCGGTATAGTTATTGGATTTCATCTTGTAGAAGTATGTACCACTTGAAACTGGTTTATCACTGTTATCCTTACCATTCCATACAATATCATAATAAGCTGCATCGAGTTGCTTATTTACAAGTATCTTAACAAGCTGACCTTTCATATTATAAATATTTATTGATACATAACCTGCTTCTTTAGTTGAGAAACTTATTGTTGTTGTCGGATTGAATGGATTCGGATAGTTACCTGTAAGTTCGGTTTTTACAGGAATAATTATTTCATCAATATTGGTCTGAATATGTTCTATAACAGCATCTGTTGATAGGGCGGATTGATAACCACCGCTATATACCGATCTTACATTGTAGGAATAAGTTCCGTTCGGTACATCAAGATCAATATAAGAGTTTTCCATTATATCATCTGCGATCATGAGTAAATTCCGATATACTTTATAATGAGAAAATGACCTGTCTGCAAGCTCATCCCAGCTTATAAGAATGTTTGCATATTGAGTTGAAGCCTCTGGATTTTGAGGTACTGGAAGAACCAGGGTTACTGTTTCAATATTAGAAGAACATGATTCTCCAACATGGAACAAAGCAGTAATACTATATTCATAAATACCTGCTGGTAAGATAGCATCTGTGTAGGTGAGAATAGCAGGATCGTTGATCTCAGTTATCTCTAAACCATCTTTGTAGATCTTATAACCTAAAAGATCTCTTGTCATATCTGTACCACTTGGCTGCTCCCATGTAAGCATTACATCATTATAATTCTGGATCTCTGATGTTAAATTTTCTGGTGGGAACATTGGTGCAAAAGCTTCTAATGAAAAATCACTGATCCATGTATCTTCTGCTACTGCTTCCAATTCAAAATAGATCATGTGGCTATCAGGCATATCTCCAGCTGCTTCAATTGTGAATGCACCTGTAACTGTTACAATAGATTCAGCTGCAACATTACCAAAATTCTCGGTTCCATCAACAACTGTTATATAAGAATCTGTCGTTGTTATAGTTACTATAACATCCGTTCCCTGTTCAGTACCTAAATTCTCTATACTCATATCAAGATCTACGATCTCTCCATTTTCAAGAGTTCCATTACCATTACCTGTAATCGTATCATCAACAACATAACTTTCAAATATGATATAAGGACCATCAAGAGGAATAACTGGAATATCCTGCTGATAAGTCATAAAATTATGAGAAGTAACAGTTACATAGGCAGTACCAGGATCTTGCACAGGTTCATCAAATTGAACTTCCACATAACCATTACTATCAGTAAAACCATAAGCATAAATTGTACCATCATCATTACTAACACATACACTGGCATTTTCTAAAGGGCTTCCATTCCCAATTACAGAAACTTCAAAAGTGGAAATTCCCAGGAACAACTGATTATCGTGAGTAACCGATAACTCTTCTATCTGAAGTGTCCAAGGTTTTATGGAACTATCTCCTAACCAAAGATACGTGAGAACATTAGCAATTCCGATATTTCCATGCAGATTCACTACAAACACATTAGCATAATTTGTGATATACCCAATATTCAGAATTCCTTCATTGAAGATCGCTTTATACATTTCCTTATCATAATCATGATTCGGAATAGTGTAAGAAGGATCGATCGCTCCATTGATGGCGATAGCAGCTTCGTCTGCCTTCATAAAAGATTCTGCTAGGCAGTTACCAGCATATCCCACTATATCCATATTGTCACAGCAAACATCGAACATGACAAAATTTCTGTTATTATTTGTGAGCTGATTTACATGGGTTGCGGTAAAACTTCCTGTAGAACCCCATTGCCATAGTTCTGTTGCACTACCGTGACCACGATAATTGAATATACCACCGGAAGTAGTATTTACCCAGTTAATAATATCGTTATTAGTAGCTCCTGCACCACCATAACATTGAGTAAAAATTGGTGTTTGCAAAGCATATGGAAAATCATTGATCTGCTGCTTGCACTGCGTATATTTGAGGGGATATTCTTGTTCGTGAGCAACCAAAATACTGTTCTCTCCCCAGTTTGTTGTTTGATCTGGAGTTTGATAAAAATCCATTAATTTCTGAATTTGGTGATCAAGCTCAGCTATGTTATCATAAGTGATCCTGCCAATAGCGATATCAGCATAATAGTCTGTGTTCCCATCCAAACAAGAATACCATGAATCTGACCATGAAGATTCGCCTCCACCCGACCAGAGATACATCGGCACATTATCCGGTCCGCTTGATCCATTTGGATAAGCATCTCCCACCATCAATACATACTCCAGATCATCCGAGTTATAAAGTTGAGTAATATAGTCTTTGATCTGTATCGCAGTTTCAAATCCTGTTTCAAGAATTCTAACTTCTACGGGCATTCCCTGCTGGTTTTTTAAATCAACAAATGGTTGAATACTGGTTAGTGTAGTTGTATTTGTAACAATTAAATATTTTATATTAACCTCACGATTGTATTCGATCTCATATCCCATTGATGAAAAATTGATCAAGGCAGAATTATACATATTATAAAAATCGGGTGTAATTTTTTTATCTTTATTCAATTCATGTTGATCATCAAATCCATCAAATTCAATTTCAATTCTGGCACTTGTAGTAACTTCTAAAGTTTTAGTCCCTGCATCAAAATTAAATGGAATAAAATGGAAACCCCCGATTTTAACATCACGCCAGATTCCTACATTATCTATATAAGTGTTATCTTGGGGATAAGTTTCTTTAGATAGATAAAATTCCTGATCAAATACAAATTCTTGATTACTGGAGACATCATCTTTCCCGGGTGTTTGCAGCGGATAAATATTATAATCGTTCAATTTAATTGTGGAAGCATTTAACACTTTCACTCTAACATCCTTATTATCAGGAATACCAATTATTCTGGTGATCATAGGTAGTTCAGGAAAACCTACATCATGAGTCGTTCTACCTTCGATCATTTTAATTCTCTGATAAACCTGTCCATTCTCTGTAATATTTTGAAGATACATTCCTGGAACGTTAATATCTAAAAGAATACTGTTATCATCAGATTCCACTATATTAACTTGTAATTCTCTTTCAAAACTGGAATCAAATGCTATCCAATCTGTTGCACTAATACTACATACGAACATTAAAAACATAACTAAACCTAAGAATTTTTTCATTTTTTCCTCCAATTATTTTAATAGTATTATTTTTTTCACGCTTGTATAATCAATCCCTTCATCTTTGGAATCCATGATAACAAAATAGACACCACTGGAAACTTGCTTTCCATATTCATTTTTTCCTTTCCATACTACTTGATGATAGCCGGTATTAAGTTTTTCATCTACTAAAGTCCGCACTTTCTGCCCCTTAATATTGAAAACTGAAATATTAACCATGGCATCTAACTCTAAGCTGTAAGAAATTGTTGTGCATGGATTGAAAGGATTGGGATAAATTTCTGAAAGTTCAGTAACCCCTGGGATAGATAATCCATCAGCATTAGTCTGAAAATGCTCTATAACTGCATCTGATGATAAAGCAGATTGGTAACCACCGCTATAGACTGCTCTGACGTTATAAGTATAAGTTCCATTCGGTACATCAAGATCCAGGTAGGAAACTTCCATGATATCATCTGTTATCATAACAAGATCTCGATATACTTTATAATGAGAAAACGACCTGTATGCAGGTTCATCCCAAGTTACAAGAATATTTTGTTCCTGACTTACAGCTTGTGTGTTCTGTGGTGCAGATAATATTATTGTAATAGGTTCAATATTAGAAGGTACTGATTCCCCTTCATCATAAACAGCTGTTACGTAAAATTCATAATCACCTGCATCTAAAGATTCATCTGTATAAGTTAAAAGTAATGGATCTGTTATTTCTACAATTTCAACTCCATCACGATATACTTTGTATCCAATCAGATCACGTGTGTTGTTCATATTTGTGTTTTTTGTTCTAAGAATTTCATGTGAACTATTTTTGGCAATTCTACCGATTGTATTATTAGTACTTTCTATAGTTGGAGTATCCCATGTTATAACAACATCGTTGTAGTTTTCAATAACTGCATCCACATTTACAGGTGGATTCAGAGGAGGATGTGGAACCATTGCAAAGTTAAGATCTGTTGTCAGGTTTTCTTCAACCACCACATCTTCCATTGTTAGGTCATAATAATCATCTGCAGTACAAGTAAAATTGTATGTTCCTGGAATTATGTCAAATGTATAACTTCCATCAGCGCCGCTGAATGTCATTCCAGCAATATCAGCCTCTTCGATCGGTAAACCAGAATTAGCATCGGTTACTATACCTTGAACTGAGCCCATATCTCCTTCAATACTTATTGGTGGGAATACAATATAATCTACCCATCCACAGTCACTACCATTACTAGTAGAAGTATCTTTAGTATATTCCCATTTGAAAGTATGAATTCCTGCAGTTACTGGATATGATTCTTCAACCCAGCCACTTGTTCCACTCCAGGAACCAAGTTGTGAATTATCAACATAGAAGCTGAAAAAGTCCCAATTTTCCTCTGAGGACACTTTCCTGTAAAAGCTGATATCTCCATCTGCAACAACTTCAGTTGTCAGCAATAATGCAGTTGATGAATTATTGGGTATCGCTCCAGATTTTGCACTGTAAGAACCTTCGTATGAGTCAGATGAAATTATCCAGTCCGCATTCCCAGTAAATTCCCAGTCAAAACTCTGAAAATTATTTGTTTCAAAGTCTTCAATGGCAATTCCTACCATGCAGGCAATATTAAAATTCGTTGTATAAATTCCGGTATTAGCTATAATTTCCATGTTAAACGTAAGAAGCTCACCAATCGGAGTAACAACACCTACTGTAAAAGTGAAGATACCGGATACTTCCTGTCCAGGGGTCATATCCCCAAAAATAATATCATCATTATTCATCGTAACAAAACCTGAATTTGTGGAAAGTAAACCTTCTACATTTTCGGCAAGCTGATCACCATTATTGCGAATTGTTACCAGCATATCGATAGTTTCTCCAGGATCTATATAACCGTTATTATTCCCAATTATTTCATTTAATTCAAAGCCAAGAAAAGCAATGTAAACTCCGCCAACTTCACCAATTGTTTCAATAGCATCCAGATCAAATCCTGCATCAGGTGCAGTTTGAACACCATCCCCATCATCAACTATCTTTATAAACTGAGCTTCAAAAAGATTCCCGTTTGCTAAATCAAATTCTGTTGTTCCGTTTCCATCACCCAGTGGCATCCAAGGTCCATCAATTGTCTCTCCGGCAAATACTGAATAACTTTCGGCAGAAGTATCACCCTCATGAACAATCAGGTCATTACCAGCTCCATCAGGAATAGGATACTGCATATCTACAATGATCCAGCCATTTTTTCCAATAGAATAATTTCTGTTATCAGGTGCTCCAATAACACCAGGTGTATCACCTTCATCGACTGTATTATTGTCGGGTATCCGGGAAGCTGAAATTTTATAAATATAATGTCCAGTTTCCGATTGAAGCTGAAAATCTGTGGAAGTTGCATTTCCTGCCGTAACTACAACTCCAGTTATTATTTGTGTTTCATAACCATTGGCTACTACAGTAATATCATAAGTTCCAGGAAGAACATATTTGTGATAATCACCCACAGATGGATCGGAATAACAAGGGAAATAGTCATTAATAAAAATTGTAGCTGTTACTGGATCTCCAGAATTGACATCAGTTACAATACCTTCCAAACCGTAACCGGAATGTTCGATCATACTGAGCATTGCCGGTTTATTATAATTGTAATACATCATGATCTGGCTGGCTGCAGGATGTTTGCTATAAGAAATTTCCATCGACCAACTAATGGCACCCATCATTCCATAATTGGTATCTTTCGTACTACCATTGATCGGGTACATTCCCGTACATCCTTGCCCATATTGCATATTTGCATAGCCGGAAGAAGAAGAGTATTCACCTGCAAGTTGGTTAATATGTGCATAATCAGGACATTGATCAGAACGATAACTCCATGGGTGCGAAATATATTCCGTACCACTGTGATAAGTAGTATGAACCACAAATTGCCGATTGTAATGACAATCCCTGAGCGCTTTTGATTCGAGTTGAGAATAGGCTCCTGAACTTCCACCCCAGCCGTCCCACATATAACCGGAGTCACGATTTAGATCAACTCCATTGGCATTATAGCGTTGATCCATCACACGACCATCAGGATTTACCATGTAATATATCCAGATCTCACGGTTATCCACCAGATAAGTAACATCCGGATCGATACTGTAATCACGACACAGATCACGAGCAAAGCGAATACAGTTTTCAGCACATCCTATTTCATCACCGTGAATACCTCCGTCGAACATTACTTCTGCTTCATTCTCATCCAGGGAAACGTTATCACTTATTTTAAGAGCGCCAAGTTCTCTTCCCTGCACGGAAGTGCCAAATAGATACTTTTCACAAATATCTGGGAACGTAGTTGCCAGACTATCTGCAAGAGCTACGATCTCGGAATAAGTATGATAAACTTCTCTTGTATTATCCTGTGATTGCCAGAAATTTTCAGCATAGGTTTTTACATTTTCTCTTTCAATCTGATATTTAAGACCGGTCTTTTTCAGTGCTTCATATTCGGAAGGAATCAAATATATCAAAGCTTCTCCATTTGGATAAATATCACCCTCAGGTTGAAGGTTTATTAATTTTTCAAGTTCTGAATCATTATTGTAAAATACTCGAACTTCCATTTCATTATCTCGCCAAGCAAAAGCCGTACTGACAAAAACTAAGCATAACAACAACACAATAAACAATCTTTTCATTAAATTTCCTCCGTTTATATATTAATTATTATCTTTCTTAAATGCATTAATTATTCCATAAATTATTAATAAATCAAAAATTTCTCTTTTCCTTTTGACACAAAAATCTATCTAAGAAAGTTAGCAACAAGAAAAAAATCGAGGTATTGGATGAATTATATAATTACTGGTAAAGGTTATATTTCTGAGCTTGTAACCAAAATTGATACAACTGTAAAAATACTAACTGAAGGTGAATTTAAAAATTCAAACCTGATCATTAAAACTGGTGATAAGGTTTATGCTCCCACTGAAAGTGCACTTGAAATTATCTTGGAAAGATCAGAGGATAGATCTTTTATTAATGCTGTGAATATGCTTAAGAATAAACATAAATTCCGAGAGTTGTTGAGCAATATTTACCCTGATTTCTTCTTTGCAAAAACTACAATTAACGAGTTGAAAAATATTAAATTGAATCGTAAAAAAAAATATATTGTTAAACCAATTAAAGGATTTTTTGGGACTGCTGTAAAAGAATTGAATATACAAACTAACATTTCTGAATTGGCAAAAGAAATCCGCAGTGAGCTTGCAGAAAACACACGTTATTTTTCGGAGAGTGTTTTATCTAAAAACGAACTGATAGTTGAACAATTTATTAAAGGTGAAGAATATGCTGTAGATATGTATTTCAATGATAACGGAAAACCTGAGATAATGAATATCTATCACCATCCAATTCCTGAAAAAAATGAATATTCCCACGTACTTTATTATACAAATAAGAATATCTTCGAAAATTATTACGACAGGCTAAAGGTGATATTTATTGAATTGAACCAAAATTTAAAGATCACTAATTTTCCAATACATGCAGAATTTAAATTGGAAAATGATGCACTAATTCCGGTAGAAATGAATCCATTAAGATACGGAGGGTTTGGTTTATCTGATCTTACATATCATGCTTTTGGGTTTAATCCATTCAATGCTTTCTTTAATAATTATAAACCAAACTGGCAAAAAATATGGGGCATAAGAAACGAGAATTATTTTGGCTGGGTTTTGGGATATAATGGAACTGATATCGACGTGAAGACTTATACACCGGATGATGAAGCATATCTGCATTATCTAGGAAATACACTTCATTATGTGGAGATAGATTACAAAGAGAATCCGGCATTCTCAATTGCTTATATCAAAGATGATTGTTCAGTATCTTTGCAGCGTCTTCTCAAAACCGAATTCAATGATTTTTTTGTACCGGTGAAGAAGGGGTTGTAGATAAATTAAACCCTGCAATCGCTTCTCTCAATTTTAACATACAATTTAGCAATTTCAGGGTTGGAATATCAAGAATCTACTTCCTAAGTTTCTGCTTGGGAAGATGAAATATTGTGAAGTTTCCGTTTCATTAGTAATAGATATTTCTTAGAGTTCTCCCATTCCCAATTGGAAAGTTAGGAATGAGAATAATCTATCCTGCAATCGCTTCTCTCAATTTAACATACAACTTAGCAATTTCAGGATTGGATTAATAAGACTAAATGAAAGAAACCTTAAAAGGGCTAACTTCCTAAGAAGTCTTGAAAGAAGCCCTTGCAAGGTTAATGAATTTACATTTCAATTTCCTGTTCTAAATCTGTCTCTTTACTCTTTACCGCTTTCTTGAAAGTTATGTTTTCAGCAGGTGGAAAGTTCGGCAATTTATCTTCTAAAAGATCTTCGACAGTAATTATCTGCAGCTTCTCAAATTTTCTGCCGAAATTCTGCTCTAAATAAAATCCTTCTCTTTTGGAAGCCTGTTTCATTCCATCTGTAACTTGTTCTGCAAAACAAACAAAAATTCCCATTACTGCTTCTCTATTTTTAATTGTTTGAATGAAATGATTTACCTGCTGCAAATTGGCATTACCGCTTTTAACTTCGATGAGAACAAATTCTTTCTTCCAGGGCATATCAAGAGTTAAATATCCGTCAAATCCAGTTTGGTTCTTCTTCTCATTTAGAACACCATGAAGCATAACTTCGATTATCCACTCTTCAAACTTCAAACGACCTTTTCTGGTTGCTGTTGCCAATTCTTTGGCAGAAGCAATATCCTGTGGAAAACCAAAGATCTCGAATGTTTTACGAACACCAATTCCATAAGCATCCATCAATCTTTTTGTGATGAGTTTTACAGCAAGGTGAGAAATATCCACTCCAACCCATTTGCGTTTTAATTTTTGTGCTACGGAAATTGCTGTACCGCAACCACAAAAAAAATCTGCAACTACGTCTCCCTCATTGGAACTGGCTTCGATTATCCTTTCTAAAAGTGCTTCCGGTTTTTGGGTGGGATAACCAAGTCGCTCTTGAGCCTAAGAATTTATCGGACTAATATCTATCCAATTATTATTGATCGGCACTCCTGGCATCTCATCTAAAAATTGTTTCAATCTTGGAGTTCCTTTTGATGTATAATAAATTCTATTCTCAGCTTGGTATTTCTCCATCGTGGTTTGTGGACATCGCCAAGTTTTCGTAACTCCTTTCCATGTATATTCATATCCTCCACCCGATAATCCTCCTGCTGTTAAATCTCTATCAAGAAACTGTCTTTTATTTTTATCAAAATGTTTGTAATATTTTTTAATGTAATTTTCTGAATATGGTCTGTGTTGAAGATTAAAAATATAGGATTTAGATTTTACATAAAACATGATTATGTCATTTGTACTAGCATAAGATTTTGAATCACTATGAGCATTGGTTCTTTGCCAAGTTATTTCATTTTTGAAATTTGATTCTCCAAATATCAAATCACACGTAATCTTAAGATAGTGACTCATAGTTGGATCGCAGTGCAAATAGAAGCTGCCTGTTTTTTTTAATAATTTATGCATGTGCCAGATACGGATTCCCATGGTAGCGAGATAGGAAATTGCACTTTTGGAGATGTTGATTTTATCGAGAGCATTGATAAATTCATAAAGATCCATATTGATGTCCTGAATTTCACGAAGAGTATCGAGGTAGCTTACATTGCTCCATGTATCTGCAAAAGCCTGCTTTTGTGCTTTTGTATCTTCCATGTCGATGCTTTCATAAAGAACATTATAATTGCGTTTGCTGTTGAAAGGTGGATCGATATAGATAAGATCAATGAAGCCATTTGGATTTTGTTTAAGTAGCTCTTTCATTATTTCCAGGTTATCACCGAAATAGAGTTTGTTCATAATTATTTCCTTGTTTAAAGTTTCTACGTTCTTTTTAAAATGGATAGTATATTAATGTCAAATTAAAACCAATTTTGGAGTTATTATTTTGTTTTTTTGACAAGCAAAATAAATATCCTGCAATCGCTTCTCTCAATTTTAACATATATTTAGCAATTTCAGGGTTGGAATATCAAGAATCTACTTCCTAAGTTTCTGCTTGGGAAAGTAAAATATTGTGAAGCTTCCGCTTCATTCGATATAGATGTTTTTTAGAGATATCCCATTCCCAACTGGAAAGTTAGGAATGAGGAAAATCAATTCAGTAATCACTTCTTTTAATTTAACATATATTTAGCAATTTCAGGGTTGGTTGATGAAGATTATGTGAAAGAAACCTTGAAAAGGCTAACTCCCTATGAAAACTTGAGAGAAGCTCTTTCAAGGTTAAGTATCTCAACCATTCCAAAAGTCAACTGCAAAAAATCTCTTAAGAGACCATTCGGAAGGTTTACTAATCTTCACAATCCACACATTCATCATATTTAGCATGAGACTTGAAACGTGTCATTCCCAGCTTACCAAATAATGAATCTACCAGCGAATATAAAACAGGGATCACAAATAAAGTAAGCAATGTAGCAAATGCCAAACCGAAAGCAATACTTACAGCCATAGGTTTGTAATCTGAAGTTGTGCTGGAATTGGAAAAAATAATCGGTAGGAATCCAGCAATTGTGGTAACAGTAGTCATGATGATAGGTCGCAGGCGAATTGCACCGGCATTGATCAGGGAGTTCCAACGGTCCACACCACTAGCTCGCTCCCGATTTACAAAATCAACTAAAACCAAAGCATCATTGACCACAACTCCAGCCAAAGCAACAACTGAGATCATTGTCATCATGCTGAACGGCAAACGAGTGACAAGCAATCCGAAGATAACTCCGATTAAAGCAAAAGGAATTGTAAACATCACGATAAGTGGTTGAACAGCAGATTTGAACTGAGTTGCCAAGATTGTGAAAACTAACAATAATGCTACTAAGAAAGCAAACGTCAGTGAACTACTTGTTTTACTTTGCTGTTCTGCCTGACCACCAAACTCAATTTGATAACCTGGGAATCTTGTTTCAAAACCTTCCAGGATTCCATTGATATTCAAGGCTTTATTACCGCGCATCAGGTTAGTTATTTCATCAGAAGTTCTATTTTTAGTTTCGCCATTTTCCTGATAGGTAGTCACAGAACCGGTAATGCTAATAAAACGTTTTCTATCACGATGCTGGATCTTGGCATATCCTGCTCCGATCTCAAGGTTTGCAACTTCTTTCAAGGCTATCACGTCACCATTCACTGTGCGGATCGGCAGATTTTCAAGATCGGAAAGATCATTGATCTGATTCTCCTGAACGCGCAGCACGATATCATACTCATCCATTCCCGAGCCACGGAATTTGGAAATATAACCACCGTAGGAAGCAAATCCCACCAGACGTGAAATCGACTGTACAGATAACCCGTACATGGCAATTTTTTCATGCTTTGGAATTATGCGAATCTCTTTTTTACCCTCGGCAAAACTTGTTTCCAGATCTGCAGTTCCGGGTATTTTTTCCAACTCAGAAATGATGTACCGTCCAATTTCTTCCAATCTAGTTAGGTCATCACCTTTTACCCTGATTTCTATATCTTCTCCAGTGGGTGGTCCACCTCTTCCTCCTTCTTTAAATGTATAGGAATAAAGAGCAGGAATTGTGTCGATGTAGTTTCTGATACGATTCTTAATCTGAGCGTGAGTGAATTTCATCTCATCCAATTCCACCAGATCTATCTTAACTTCTGCATTCTTCGTATCCACTTCATCATTATGATTTTCCCGATATTTACCGATCGTGCTCACCACAGCTTCGATATCCTCTTTCTCAGGCATATTCAGGATGAAATTTTCAATATCCGTAACCACTTCATCAGTTTTTTCCAAAGACGTACCTGGAGGTGTTTCCAGATTTATCACCAGTGTTTTAGGCATACCACGTGAGAAAAATTGGAACTTAACAAGTCCCACTTTCACAGCTAATCCGGACAGCGCCATAGCGAAGAATAGGAGTAATATCGTTCTACCCCGATATTTAAGAGCCAATTTCACATTTTTACGATATTTTTTTACCAGCCAGTCATGTAATTTGTGCTCCTTATCCTTTTTATTGAAATTACCTTTTCCACCCAGTTCAGCTACATGAGAAGGTAATATTACCAGACTTTCAAACAGAGAGGCCAATAGAGCCATTGATACAACTATTGGGAAGACACTGAAAAATTTGCCCATTATTCCTTCCATAAGAAGAAGCGGGAAAAAAGCAGCTACTGTGGTTGCAACAGCTGCAACTACTGGCCAGGTGATTTCCTTAGTTCCTTTTATTGCAGCTTCTCTAGTACTAAATCCCATTTCACGATACCGGTGAATATTTTCCAGCACAATGATCGCATCGTCCACGATCATACCCAATACCAGAATCAATCCAAATAATGATAGATTATTAAGAGTTACATTTAATTGATTCATCAAAATGAAAGCGAGCAGGAAGCTAAAGGGAATTCCCCAGGCAGCAAAAAGAGCGTTCTTCCAACCAATGAATATCCACAATACGATGAAAACCAAGATAACTCCCATCATAGCATTGTTACCCAATGTTGTAATGCTGTTTTTTACCCGGATCGAACCATCGTTGCGAACTTCCACTTTCAAACCATCGATTCTTTTGGCAAATTCTTTGGCTTCCTGGCGAATATCTTCCATCACGCTAATGATATTGCCGTCTGCTTTCTTATAAACCTGTACTGTAACAGCTTTTTGGGTATTCAGTTTACTGATAGTTTCAGCTTCTTCCAATGTATCACGCACAGCAGCTACATCACTGATGCGAACAGAGCTGCCGTTGGTGTTCATTTTTACCACCAGGTCTCCAATCTGATCAACATTGTCAAATTCTCCCATGGTTCTTACCAGGAAATCAGCATAACCAACTTTGATCGAACCACCGGGAGCATTTAAATTCCTCATATTTACAGCAGCGGAAAGGTCGTCTAGAGTGAGACCATATTGGTTAAGTTTATGAATGTTTGCATCCAACCAGATCTGACGATCCCTTGTTCCGGCTATCTCGACCTTAGAAACAAAATCCACATCCAATACTTCATCTTTAAAATCTTCGGCCAATTCGCGCAGTGCATTATCGGAAAGATCTCCACCCAGAGCAACCGTACACATTTCATTTACTTCCCGCATCTTAAGTTGCAAAAGATACGGATCATCAGCATCAGCAGGAAGATTATTCAGCTTATCCATCTCCGTATTCAAATTTGACCAGGCTTCATCGATATCAGCTTTCGGATCCATTTGAATATAGATCATAGCTCTTCCTTCAGAAGCTGTAGAAGATATGTACTCAACATCAGCCAGATCTGAAATTTCATCTTCGATTCTTTTTACTACCAGTTCTTCCACCTCAGCAGGAGATACTCCGCGGTAACCAACCATTATATAAAAGGCTCCAAAGTCAACCGCAGGTGCTTCCTCTTTCGGCATATTTATCACAGTCATCAAACCGAAAATAAAGACAATGATCATGATCATATTTATCAGAACACCATTTTCTACGGAGAATTTTGCTAATGACATATATTTCTCCTTATTTATTAAACCCGTCTCGAACTTCAACCAGGGCATTCTCTGTTAAACTATCAATTCCATCTATCACAAGTTTATCTCCAGTTATTAAACCGGATGTAATTATAATATTATTTTCTACTTTTTCTCCCAATGTTACAGTTCTTATCTCAGCACGATTTTCTGAATTGATAACATAAACAAAATTCTTATCATATTTCTCTCTTAAATTCTCAATTGATGTATATAAGATATCTTGATAAGTTTGAGAGAAAATGCGTCCTTCGATCACCATTCCTGGATACAGTTTATTATTTGGATTATTCATTACAATCTCAACAGGATAGTTGTTCCCACCAGTTGTTGGACGAATACCAATGCCTGATATTTTCCCCGCATATTCTTTTTTATTATAGATAATTTTAACCGGATCATTTTTTTGAACATACGTAATATCAGATTCACCAATTCCCGATTTGATTTTTAACTTCTTAGAATTAACAATACCTGCAATCTTCATTCCCGAGTTCACCATTTCTCCAATTTCCAATTTGAGTTCAGCTATATAACCGGAAACCGGAGCTGTAAATTGAGAATTATCTAAATTTTTACGTGCAGATTCTACACTTGCCAAAGAACCATTATATCCTGCTTGAGCATTCTTAAAAGAACTTTTTGCCTGTAAAAATTCTTTTTCGGAAATTGTATTTTTTTCATACAATTTGTTAGAAGCTGTCATGTTTAGATTAGCTGTCTCCAGATTTGTTTCTGCTGCCATTAAGGCTGCTTGAACCTGCAAAAGCATATTCTCTGCATCGGTGTTATCAACTCTGCCGATTGCCTCTCCTTTGTTTACCCAGTCACCCAGATTTTTATAAATTTCTACTACTTTCCCGTTCGTTTCACTGGAAAGGTCAACATCAGTGATCCCTTCCAATTTACCAATGATATTCACATATTTGTCCAAGTCTTGTAATTTCATTTCCTGAATCATTACTATAACTTCTTTTTCCTTTGGCTTGCTACTAATATCTACTTTGGGGTTTCTCATTTTCCCGCAAGAAACAAGTGATAGTGAGAACATAAGAACTATTAAGATCAATATTGATAGTTTTTTCATTTTTTCTCCAATTATTTATTATTTATTTTGTTTTTGTAATATTGAAAATGTCTGTCTTTCTGAGAAAATCTTCGTAGAACTTTCTCTCGAAGAATCTCATTATAAGTGGAGATCCTTCCAAAGGACAACGTGCAAGATTCGTCAGGAAAACAAAAACATTTTATAATGCAAAATTCTTTATTATTCATTAATTATTTCTTCTAAAATTTGCGGATCTTCAATACCCATCACAAGCTGCAAAGTTGATTTTGTACGTAAAAAGTTATAAAAGCTGGTTGTATATTGATTTTGTGCAGAAGTAAACATGATTTCTGCAGAGAGAAGATCATTAGCTGTAATTACACCATAAGTAAATCTTTCTTTCATCTGATCGTATGTCTCTTTAGAAAACTCCATTGCAAGCTTGGAATATCTCACGGTTTTGGCAGCAGCCACCAAATTTATCAAAGAGCTTTGCAATGAAAGCTTAACCCCATCACTAATAGTTTCTAATGCATATTTAGACTGCTTCAAATTATGATTCGCTTTTGCAACTTCCAACCCATTATCAACTAGAGGAAAGATTGGAATGGAAAAATTGAGTCCTAATTGACCGCTTTCATTATAATCATCTTGAAAATCATATTTTGCCCAATTGTTTGAATATTGTAAATTCACTGATGGTAAGAAATTTCCACCAGCCATCATTAAAGATTTCTTATTTGTTTTAATAGATATTTCAGATATCTTAAGTGAAGAATTATTGCTTTCTCCAATATTAATGATCATATTTATCATTTCATCCAATTCGGAAAGAGATTTATTGCTCAATTTATCTAAAATTGGTTGATGAGATTCAATTGGAATTTCTGTCAGCTCTGTTACTTTGTCTATCTGCAAGAAATTAACTAATTCCAGTAAGCTTATTTGATAAAGATTTTCTATCTGGATAAGAGTAACTTCTTTACCGGCTAATTCAGATTGCAGTTGCAGATATTCAGCTTTGGAAAGTGTGCCGGCATCAAAACGAATCTGTGCAATCTCTACATTTGTTTGTGAAGAGAGTAGATCTTTTTTTGAGATATTTAATAATATCTGGTTTTCCAAAACATTAAAATATTTGGATTCTACATCTGCAATTGTACTTAAAGTTTTGTTTTTTAAACTCTCTTTTGCTATCTTATAACCATCATTTGCCATTCGAGCACCTAACCAGATCTTCCCACCATTGAAAACCGGTTGAGTTATACTATATCCATAATTTTTTAATTCTTCTGCCAGTTCCAGTCCCCCCGTCATTCTCGGTTCATCATATTTAGTATAATTTCCGGTTAAACTGGCAGACGGAATCAAATTCAAGTATGATTGCCAAAGAGTGTTTTTGCTGGCTTCGGTTGCCTGCTGTTGTGCCAACAGATCCGGATTGTTTTTTAGGGCAAGTTTCTTAGCTTCATCCAATGTTAAAGCACTTAGTGAAATACTAATGATTAATAGCAATATTATTGTTAATTTGATTTTCATTCATTCTCCTTTTTAAAAACACTTTCGTTTTCAGGAAGTACAGCTTCCTCTCTGATCTTTATAAGTGTTGTTTTTATAATTTCCTTAATCTCAGAAAATGATTTCATCACTATGGCAAAATAGAATGGAAGGTCGTTGAAGTCTCCTTTCAATTCAGCTTTATTATGTTTTTCTATCATCTCTTTTTCTTTTTGCTTAAACATCTCAAGCCTTGTATCAACAATTGAGATAAAACTTTCTTTAGTAATATTTCCTTTGGCAAATTTCAACGCATTCCAAAAATCAAAGGGAGAAGTCCTTATACAATCTGTGAGAATACAATTTAATAATTCTTCAAAATATACTTCACCACTTTTTGTAATACTATAAACTTTTTTGGGTGGACTATTCTCAGACTGTTTAAATTCAAACGAAATGAATCCTTTCTTCTCAAGTCTATTCAAAGCTTTATAAACTGAGGGTCTTTTTATTTTGATCCACATATCAATGCCGCGTTTTTCAAAATAGACAGTCATTTCATAGCCATGCATTGGTATTCTTTTCAGTAATCCCAGTACCGCCAGATCAACTTTTGACATTTTACCTCCATATTATTTTTTCTATTTATATAAGACATTAAAACCACGGAAATCCAGCAGAAATTATTTTACTTTCTACTATTATATTTTCCAATAGCAAGAAAAATTCACCGCTAGATTGTTGTCAAGTAGATTATTATAAAGTAGAGTAGTTAATGTCAATTAAACTGTCTCTAAAATATAAAGAAATGTTAAACAAAATATATAAAGTTAGAATGAAAAGAGTAACTTAAAATCTTAATATAAAATTAGTTTCCTTGTTCGTTTCTGATTGATCAGAAAGTGTAGCATAATGAATTCTATACTATTTTTTTCTATTTTCTTTACCATTTTCAAAACTTCCTGCGCATCCGTCATGCATAATATCTCTCCTTATTTTGAAACCACCAATTAACACCAATTATCACAAATTGAAAAACTATATAATTCCACTTTCTTTTCATTATTCTTTTCTCCGTGCTCTCTGTGGTTATTTTATCTTTGCGTCTTTCCACCTTAGAGGTTAACATTTTCTATCTTCTCAATAATCTCACCGCTTCTCAATTTTGTTCTGTATGCTAAAAACATTTTATCCATTTCTTCCAAAGTAGTAAGAATTTTTCGTTCTTCTTCAGTGGTTTCAATTACTTTGAAGATCCCACCATTTTTAATTACGATCCTCCGGTCTCCCATTAAAGCTAAGATCGGATCATGAGTTGCCATCAATACAATCTTATCTTCAGAAATTAAAAGCCTCAAAACTCGTTTTCTATTTCATCGATTAGGATGATTGGAGATTTACTGAGGATAGCAGTATCTGCGATCATCAATGCACGGGATTGTCCACCACTTAGACTTGTTATTGGTGTGTCCAGAGAGAATTTCTCACCAGCCAGGTCATTAGCTTTATCAATAATTCTTTTGATGATAATTTCTTTGTTCTTCACTAACCGGCTTTCTGCATGAAGTTCCACAAATTCATAGACAGAGAGATCCATCACGAAATTCATATTTTGGGAAAGCTGTGCCACAAGTTTGTCTGGTAATGAGAACCGCCATTTTTTATCGGGAATATCAATTATTTTTTTCATTTTCGCATTTTGTTCAATTTCAATATCAGATAACATAATGAATCCCCCTTAATTCATTTACAGTATTAAATTAGTTCAATATTTTATATTGCTAAGTAAAATATCACAAAGTAAAATACAAGAAAAAAAACTTCCGAAGATCTAACCTCGGAAGTTTTCTTATAATCACAAGTTACAACCACTGCTCTTATTTTAAACTAATAGAAATTGGTGTAACATTTCCAATGTTGTCACTTACTGGGCAACGTTCTTCTACTTCTTTTGCCCATTTCCCCAAAGTTTCATTGTCCATAGCCATGTTAGGTTTGATCTTAACATCAATAAATTGATAGCCAGTACGTTCATCAGATGGCTTACCCATAAACTTAGCGGGATTTAATCCACCTTCAATATCAATTTCCATTCCATTAAAATCAAAACCCATCTCCCGAGCCACAATATGGCCGACAACATTTAAACATCCGGAAAGTGCTCCCAGAAGGTATTCTACTGGATTTGCTCCATGGTCTTCCCCACCTAACATTTTAGGTTCATCAATTACCATTTTGAAATCTCTGGCAGTTACAACTGTTTTTGTTGGACTTTCGCTTTTTGCGTTAATCTTAAAATTCATCATTTTCATGATATCTCCTTTT